>CALQCP020000071.1 GCA_943329105.2 Chitinophaga pinensis
ACTTCCGTTTCGCGAACGATTGGCAAGCTGGTCGTGCGACTGAAATAGTCAAGAATCTGGTCCCATGACTGACCTTTAAACGCAAAGCGAATGCCGCCAGATGATGGCGCTGGCGCATCCTGCATGGCGGACGCTGCATCTGCAGTGGGCGCAATCATTGCAATCGGCGCAACGCGCGCGGCTGGTTCCAGGACAGCCGCGGGATCCGCGCTCGTGTTGGCCACGTTGCTTGCGTGGGCTGCAACGACCGGCGTAGTGAGCGCGGTGACAGAGACTGCAAAGACTGCAAGGACCTCTGGAATCATTCGGCTGGCGTTCGATATCTTCGTGTTCATGTGTCGTGTCCTGCTCACGGCGCTTCAAGCGCGCGGGCCTCCAGACTTTCTCCAACGCGCACGCGATACGTCGCGCCGCCCGCCACTATCCGCGCTGCATCGGCATCAAGGCCAATAAACGAAAACTCCGCAATCGATTCATTGACACGCAGTACGCGTGTCTCGCCGTTGCCGGCATTCTTGAAATACGCCTCGGTACCGGCGGGTCCATCAACCACACCGGTGAGCAGCCATAGTCCGTATGGAAATCCGCCGGGAATCTCCGGCTCAGTTGCTGTGGTTGCGCCGGCAACTTCGGTGGCTGCCGCGGCCGCCCCAAGGGATGTTGCTGGCGCCGTTACCAGCGTGGTCGCTCCGGAGCCGGTTGCTGATGGAACACGGAAGGGGTTGCGTGCAGCCAGCGCGGCGTACTTTGAGAATCCAGCGAGCGCTTCCGCGCTTGGAGCGCCGGGAAGCGACGCGGGCTCGCGCCCTGGAACAAACGCGGTACTCAGCCGAATGGTCACTCGCATGCGACCGCCATCTTTGATCGGGTCAAACTTGATGGCTTCTACGCGCTTCAACATTGGATCCACCGTGATTCGGTACACCAAGCGAAGCACTTGATCAACAGCGCCTTCGCCGGAAATGGTGGCGCGCAACTCCACAAAATCCGGCTGGTCGCGCATGGACCGCGGAAGAGCCAGGCGCACAAATTCTTGGCGAGCCGGTGACTTGCGCTCCACCGCCGCACCGGTAGCAACCATCAGATCACGAACACCGGTCTCCTCGGCAATGCGATTCAGCCGTGCTCGTAGCGCAGTGTCAACCGCGTCTGTGCGCTCGCCAAGTGATCGACTGACAGCGGCGGCGATCCGCCGATCAATCTCCGGACGCTGGTCTCGCTCTTCACGAACGCTGCGCAGGAATTCACTGGTGCGCGCAATGTCAGCCTCTGCGCCAGCACGATCAAATCCAGAGAATGATGTCAATCGCCCGCCGTGAATCATCCAGCCAAGCGCTCCAGCAATGAGCGCCGCACCAGTCCACGAAAGCGGCACGCGCAGACGAACCGGCACAAGCGCCGTGATGCGTTCACCCCATGCCGCTCTTGTTGATTTGGAGGTTTCTGTGCTGCTCATCGCACCCCTCGGCGGCTTGATACTGCAGCACTGGCGGGTCGCTGCACAGGTGGGCCGTCCAGCGAATCGATCACCATTTCCACAGCCACTGGCAGACGACGCCCCGCCTTGCCCTCTGCGCTGGTGGGGCGAACATTGAACTCACGCTTCGAAACCAATGACTCCCGCAAAGCATCCGCTGTGGCACGATCGGCCGCTTCGGCATCAATCGCAATTCGAACTTCCGATGGGATCTTCATCGTTCCGTCCTTGGCAACGGTGGCCTCGTCGGAGAGCGCCTGACCATTCCAACCAGCAAGCACTACGCGCGATGCGTCCGGCGCAAATCCGGCGATGTATGCCAACGAGTCAAGCCACGGAAGATCCGCATTGGTCCACGCCTCAATGTGCCGGACGCGCAGTTCATCGCGCTTGAACTGCCGATGCTCAAGAAGCGCACCTTCGGCCTTGGCGCGCAACTCGGTGCGACGCGCCTCGATGGTGCCGCGCTCCTTGCGACCAATGGTCCAACCCATGGCGTATGCAATTCCAATGATCGCAACCACTGCGTACAGTTGCATCCGCCGACGCGCCGCCAAGTCGGGCGCGCGGCGCGGATTTGCCAAGTCAATGCGCTCACGCTTGCGCGCTCCCTCAAGAAGCAGGCCGACGAGCGGCCATGCGGCGCCAGGATCCACCGTGCACGTCACGTCGGGATGCGCAGCCAAGTGCGAAACCGGAAGCCCAGCGTCGCCAGCAAGCGCTACCACCACACGCGCGGCCACGTTTGTTGGGCCAATCACGTCAATTGCTGCCGGCCGCTGATCAGGCTGCTGCAAGCGAAATCCACTCCAGGAACGACGTGCTTCGGTCACGCTTGCGTCCGCATCCGGATCAACAACCGTTGCACCGCGCGTTGCGCGCAGTCCATCACGGCCCGCAACTACCAGTTCAACTGCATCGCCACACAGATCGATCGCGGCATCAGGCGCGTCGTTGTCGTCGGCGCGCGCATCAACTGCAGGCAGTGTTTCCAACAGGTACGCGGTTCCGAATGTGCGCGGCGCAATCCGCTCGACAGAAATTCCTGCAGCGACGGCCATCGCTCGCACTGCAGCAATTTCTTTCGCCGAAGCTGCCACAGCCCATGCCTCTGCACCGATCGGAACGAAGTCAACCACTGCATCCGCAGAGACCGCCGCTTCGCGCAGCATGGCCAGGCGAACCATTCCGGCAATCTCATCACGCTCTGCCCCAGGCAACACCAATCGCTTGAACGACAATCGATCGCGAACAATCGTCCAGGTGGCACGGTCGGTGGCGATACCCGCGTTGCGGAGTGCGAGCGCCACAAACGCGCCGCGAACGGCATCGGTGCCGTCAATAACTTCCGTTGGCAATTCGATATCCACGCATCGTGCCACAGTGGCACGGCCGCGTTCTACGACTGCCTCCACCGCGCGGAGGCGTCGGTGGCCAAGATCGATCGCTACCTGTGATTTCACTGGTATTTACGGACTCGAATCGCTACGGCGGCGCCATCGTCCCGACAGCCCACCTGTCGAAGAACCCGATGCAGTCGCCTGCTCCTCGTCCTTACCGGATTCCTGCGCACGGGATGCAACTCCGGCGGGATCTGTCGGTACATCTTTGTCGTCCCACCGCATCGTGCGGAATTTCTGTGGCGTGGATGCCCATTGCTCCTTGCGGCGCGCGCGCTCTTCAGCGTCGCGTGCTTCGCGTCGTTCACTTTCTTGTTCGCCCAGCGATTTCCATTCCTTCGATCGCGCTTCTCGGTCATCCCGCTCGCGGTCGGAAAGTGTTTTCCACTTCCCAGAGCGATCCTCGCGATCCGCTCGCTCGCGATCGGCAAGTGTGCTCCAACTTCGCGAATTCGCGTCCCGCGACTGTTTCTCACGATCAGCCAATGTCGTCCATTGCCGCGCCTCGGGCGCTGGTTCGCCGGCTGGTTTCCACGCACCCTGTGCATCACGCTCGCGCTGCGCGGCTTGGCGCTGATCATTCTCCGCTCGGCGCGCCGCATCGGCGGTACGAACTGCATCTGCCGCTGGCGACCGCCACGGGCGCGGCGCTGGTGGGCGAGCCGCGTCACCTTCTGAGCCGGCGCCCGCTCCGCTATCGGCTGATTCGTCGGCAAGCCTTTCACTGGTGGGATCGCTGCTAGAGTCAGCAATCGCCTGTGATTCTCGATCGGATTGCATATCGCCACCGGTGATCGCAACTGCACTCTCAAGCTCGTCATCAACCACGACATCCGTAGCAACACTCTCGCGCTCGCCGCGAGCCACTTGCTCGGTTCGCTCCTGCTCTGCCAGTGCCGATGCAATGGGCAACAAGGTGCAATCGCGGATGCTTGCAAAGCGCGGTGGATCTTCCGCAAGATCAATGACTACTTCCCACACCTCAATGCCACGCATGGCACTGCCCTCTTGCATTCCGTCCACAATGCCAGTGGCAATTCGCGTTCGCCACAACCAACTGCGCGCACATATGAACGGTGCAATCGCTTCAAACTCCTCCGAAGTCAACGCGCCGGAAGTCACTGGCCATGCCAGTTGCGCGCGCTCACCTGCTGCCAGTGATGCACGTGCCTGAATCATCTTGGCTGCCGATTCCGTACCAATTGATGGAATGGCACGAAGCACTTCCTCGGGCGCGTTGGCAATGTCAATCTGCCGATGTTCGACCGCTGAATTTCCCGCAATCACCGCATCAAGTACCGCGCTCCACTTATCAACTGGAAGTTGCGAGAGTCGCATGGCGCGCACTAATTCGCCTTGATTTGTAGGGGTTTCCCCACCAACCGCGGTGCGCATGCGCTCCGCGGTGCCGCCCACCGTATTGGCATCAATTGCCGACATTCCTTCGCTACTCCATGCGCCAAGTGGCTGACGCTGAACGATGGCGCCTGCAACACCACTACCAAGTGCACGCTGTGCTGAAAACGGCGTTGCAACATCCGCTACCGCCAATGTTCGAACCCGCGCTGGAATAGCACCGCGTGCACCGGACCCAGAACTACTGTCCTGCAATCGACGAACACCCGCAGCAATTCCTGCAGCCACTGGACCGATCACACGGTCAGCAGTCAAGCCGACTTCCGGTTGCACGATTGACTCGATCGCGTCCGCATTTCCGCCACGTGCCACTGCCGCGGCAGATGCTTTGGCATCAATCACTCCAGTGGCGGTCAAGACTGCTGGGTCAAGACCGGCGAGTGCAAATTTCGCACACTCTGCAACCAGTCGTTCGCCGGACGGACCAACCGGCAGTATCCGAGCCACGGCCTGTGCGCCGTCGGCTTCATAGAGCAACACTTCGTCAGGCAATTCCGGAGTTTCACCGTCCGCAATCGTCTGTCGCTGCGCGGAAAGAAGTGCGGCAACTGCTTGGCAGCCGCTCCAGGCGATAGCGCGTTGTTGCGTTCGATCGCGCATTGCCGTCAATCCTGCATGTTCTGCCTCAGCAGCGGCAAGTAATCCGCCTGCAACAAGCGCGGCAACTGCAAGCACTACCAACACTGCCAGCATGACCACACCACGTCCGGCGGTGCGCGTGTCAGGAATTCGGCTGGTTCGATGCAAGATCACTGCCCGACCTCCGATGTGAAGTTCGCGCCATCAGCGCCCGCTGCATCGGGTACCGCGATCGTTCGAACCCGATCTGGTGTTCCAAAGTTGTCTTCCTCTGATGGCGCGGCTGCCACTCCAAACCACAGCGCCACTTCCACTGCCTGCGGTAGCGAACCCGCCGAGAGTGAGTCGAATGAATCCGCCCATTCACCCTGCGTCCAGTAGCGCACGCGCATGGCTCGCACCGTCGCGGGAAGCACGCTTGATGCTCCGCCACGAGTAACGGTGATGTTCCCTGACGACTCACCGATCTCCGTTGCAGACAGTGCAGCAAACGCGGCACGCGCCAACTCGCGCACGCTGCCGCTACCCGCATCGGTTCGCGACGAAAGAACCCGCACTGAGCGATCGGTCCCAGTGACTCCGGAACCCAGCGGCCCACCATCAACCACTGCCGTTTGCAGTGCTGCTTCCAGCACGCTGTACAACGCATCGGCTGACCGAGTCTGCGCCGCTGTGCGCGCCGAAAATTGCCGAGTGCGCGTGAGATCCTCAACAAACATTGCCAGCGCACCCAGGAGCAGCATGAGCATGCCCACGGCAATCAGTGCTTCCAGCAACGTGAATCCACGGGCATTCCGGCGGCGATTCATCGGGAGACCTCCGGGCGTTCACTACCGCCGCCACCATCGCCACGCAGTAATTGCCGAAGTACCGCCAAGCGCGGCGGATCGTTGCTCGCCTCGTCGCTGCGCCCATCGGGCTGCTCGTCATAGACCTCTACCACCGCGAGCGCCAATCCAGGGAAATCAGAAGGCTCCATGTGTGACTCCACTCGCAGTCCAAACACCGCGCGATCATCTTGTGATTCATCGGAAATTCCTGCCTCCATACGCGCCAACTGCGATCGCGCAATGTCCATGGCCAGTGATCGTCGTGCTGCGCGCGCGCCATCGGCAACAGTGCCATCAACAACACCAAGTACCACAATGCCTGCAAACGAAAATACTGCTGTGGCAAGGAGCACTTCTAACAGTACGGAGCCGCGCTGATTCATGGCGCACTCCTCCGCAGCTGGGATTCACCATCGCGCGAACGATCGGCCGACCCGGTTCGGGTGACCTTCGCGGAGCTATCGATCCGCCGAACCTCACCAAAGAGTGGGTCGATATAAATCCGAGTCGACCGCGCCCCAGCTTGGATCCACAATTCGCGCACTGCCGCAGCACTTCCATCAGGAAGGAACAACGCGATTCGCTCATCATCGGCCGCAGCAGAAAATTCCGACCGCTCTTCTTCCGACAACGGCGCTTCGGTACCAGCGTGCATTCCAAACTCCAGCGTGCGCGAAGCCCATGATTCCTGAATAGTTTGTTCGAATCCACCCTCGCCCGCTGCTCCGCTTTCACCCACGGAAGCCCCTGCATTTGCACCGGCGCGGTTGGCGACGTCGGCTACCCGGCGCTCCATTTCTGCCTTGAGGCGCTGCGCCTTTCGTGTTCCACGCAGCGCGGATTCCATGCCATCGGCACCCGCAGCGCCTTCAGTGCCGTCCTCTGCTTGTCGCAGCAAGTCCACCGCTCGCACTTCAATGCGCGTGCCATCATTGGTCACAACCAATTCAACAACGGCGCCCTCGCGCTGTGCCCACGCACGCGCGGACATGGCCTGCGACATGGTGTCATCAACGGTGCGTTCAAATGACTGACTATCAAGTAACTGCGTTCCGTACGGCAACATAATGGCTGACAACGCCACCAGCACGCCGACCACAATCAGCAGTTCGAGCAATGTAAATGCGCGGCGCGCGCGCATGGGAATCACCGCGATGTCGCGGTGCCGCCGCCAGAGGAGGATCCGCTTGAGGAAGAGCCGCCGCCGAAGTCGCCAAAGTCGGCGTCCGCATTGCCCTTGCCCTTGGCAAGGGAAATATCATCTTCGGTGCCTTCTTGTCCGTCCGGTCCAACCGACAGAATGTCAAAGCCAACAGCTACACCTTCTGCAGGGAAGACATACACCCACTCGTGCCCCCACATGTCCTTGGGCACTGCGGACTCCAAGTACGGACCCGCCCATCGACCAGCGGAATCGTCATCAAGGACGGACTTGTCCCACAACACCACCACGCCCTCTTCCTGCGTCGGCAAGCGCTTGACGTCATTCTTGAACATCATGATCGCCTTCTTGATTGCCTGCATCTGCACGGTCTGCGTGCCTTCGTACGCCTTGTCAGACTGTCCGCTCAAGTTGTAGAGGACAATTCCGCCCAATGCCAGGAGGATGCCGATCACGATCAGCAGCTCAAGGATGGTGAAGGCGCGACGGTTGCGATGGCGAGTTACGTTAGTTCGCATTGGGTAGAGATCTCCTGCTCGGTGTGCTTACCGGGAACCGTGCGGGGGGTTGCGGCGATGGGGTGCCGGTGCGGATCTACCGTGATTTCTCACGGATCTGGTCCAAATATTGCTGCCATTCCGCGGCGGTTTCCTTGTCGGGTGCAAGCCGAACGGAATCTTCAAGGTCCTTGGTACCGCCGGCCAGATCGCCCAATTCCGCCTTGGCCATCCCACGAATAAGCAGCGCCGCGCCGCGAAGATAGCGGGCATCGTCGGTTGTTCCGGTGGTGCTCTTCACGACGAGGTCTGCAATCGCAAGGCCTCGAGCGGGCTCACCTTCGGCAATCCAAAGGTCAGCCACGGCCAACGCGACGGATGGATCAAGCTCCAACGCTAGCTCGCGTGCCTCAATCAGAAGCGCATCAGCAGAGGCAATGTCACCCGCTGCCACCGCGCGTTCAATACGAACCGTCTGCAACAAAGCGCGGGCCAGCGGATCATTGGGGTTGCGCGCCACCAACTCACGCGCCAACTTCTCGGCGGTGTCGTAATCCTCAGTTTCAAGAGCGCTATCGATTGCTAACTCTTCGACCGACATGGTTTCAGCGCCATCATCTGCATCACCATCAGCGCCTACCAGCGGACTTGCGGGGAGCGAAGGATCTTCGTCTGCCATACCTCCGTTGCCATTCTGCTCTGCATATGCAGCAGCGGCCTCGGCGGCAACCGCCTGGCCGGCGGCAATTTGCTGTGCCTTGCTTGCTGCGTATGCATCACGTGCTTGATCACGCGCGGTACTCAAGCCGGCCGCCATTGCAACAAGGACGGCAATCACACCGATGAGCAGCGCGCCCACCAATGAAACTGCACAACCAACACTGAAGCCTGTCCAAAATCCATGCTTTGGAGTGGTACTGACAGCGTGCGGTTGTATCGGAGGCGTGTTGGTGGGAATGTTCACGGCAACAATCTTACGCCTGCCCACCAAGTTGAAGCATTGGCAGCACCAGTGCAAGGAAGATGGAAAGCACCACTGCTGCTAGGAACAGCAGCAGGGCTGGCTCCATCAATTTGACAGCAATTCCGAGGGTTCGATCCACGCGCTTCTCTAGGGTGTCCGCTACGCCACCGAGCACAGTGGGGAGATTGTTCGCACTTTCGCCAACCGAAATCATCTCTACAACATCGGGCTCAAAGAACCCACTATCCGCCAGCGGTTGCGCCAATGGTTCGCCGCTACGAACAGCTTCAGTGGCTCGCTCCACGCTCTCCGCCAGTCGCGGATGTCCGGCAGCGTCGCGTGCGATGGTCATCGCTTGCAACATCGGGATGCCATTTGCCAAGAGCGTTCCAAGCACACGCGTGAACCGCGCCACGCAAATCGCGCGGATTAACGCGCCGTATTGCGGGACGCGCAGTTCGGCATCACGCAGGCGACGTTGCAACGCAGGACGCCGCCATGCCCACCAGGCAGCCACCGCTAGCACTGCCACACCGAGCAACAACCATGGCCACCGCTCCACCAAGATGTCGCTCACGCCCATGAGAAATCGCGTTGGTAGTGGCAGCTCACCTTTGACATGGAATTTCTTGAACTTGGGAACAAAGAAGATCAGCGCGGCAATCACAATGCCAAATCCAACGGCCAACAAGATCACTGGATAGATCAGATTGCCGACCACCTTGCTGCGCATCTCTGCTTGATTCTCAATGAAGATGGCAAGACGCGCGAACACATCCTCAAGAAATCCGCCGCGCTCACCGGCGCGCACCATGGCAACTTGCACATCGGGAAAAACCCCAGGGTAACGAGCCATCGCCTCAGCGAGCCGCTCGCCATCTTGCACTGCATCGGCGATCGATTGCCACGTTGCCGCAAGTCGAACGTTGGACTTTCCACGACCGAGCAACCGGAGTGAACGCAGCAGCGGAACCCCGGCTCGCAGCAAGTCACCAAGTTGCCGGTACGAATTTGCCAACGCGCGCGCGCCAACACCGCGCGACCGTGGAGCGCGGCGCTCGGCAACCTTCGTTGGCGACAGACCGCGCGACTGCAGATCCGCCAACGCGGCCATTTCCGACGTGGCATCCAGCGTGCCGGCAACACGGACACCAACGGAATCTCGGGCCTCGTAGGCAAATGTCGGCACGCGCGAGATACCGGGCTGCGGGGTTGCGGTTGCGTTGATGCGTCATGTGGTCGTATTGGTCCGCGTTGTTGGATCAGGCCCACGTACTGGCTCGCATTCGCCTTACGAGGACGGCCGCTGAGCGCGGCCCTGTCCTCTCCGGCGCCTGCGGCCAGATGGGGGTGTTCCACAAACCCTGGTTGTCAAAGTGCCTTGCCGTGTTCGAGCCCCCGCAGTGAGCACGGGATCCTCGGTAAGCGGCGTGTGAAACTGAGAAGTCCGGCAGTTGGACGTACGCCCCGTGGGTGCCAACCGGACGAACAGTTTCGCCCGAGGCT
>CALQCP020000072.1 GCA_943329105.2 Chitinophaga pinensis
AAAGTGATGATGACCGCCGCAACGGGTCCGCGCCGCGCTACCACCACCAGCGGAACGTCCGGTCCTTCTACGATCGACTCAATGTCGGAAGCGGGCGCGATGGCAGTTGCTTTGGCAACAAAGAGATCGTCCAGATTGACGGCATGAAGTAGCGGATGCTCGCTGCGCTGCGAGCGGACCGAGAGCTTCTCCTTTGTTCCGTACGCGTTCAGTCCGTCGATACCAACCGGAACCCCAAGTACCAAGTAGCGACCCGGCGGCAGTACTTCTGGAAGCGCCGCAGGCGTGGCCACCACCACATCAAATTCATCACTCTTCATGCCGCGGGTGGCAAACTCTGCGGCGGTAAGGAACTCAACTTTTTCGGCTGGAATGGCAGACACCACGTTCTTGGCAGCAAAGTCCACCGCTCCAACCACCGCAATGCGCAATCTGCGCGGCGCACTCACCGCAATTTCGGCACGGTTGTCAGCAACCAGCACATCGGAGCGCACCAGCGCCACTGAAATCACTCCCGCACGCGGCTGGATGATCGGTGGAAATGTCACGCGTTCGTAACCGGGCTTGTAAGGAACTGCTGCTGCGCCCGCAGCCGAACCCCTGCTCGCAATCGCACCGCTCCCACCTGCTGGACCGCCACCTGCGGCTGGCACCTTGACTGGCTTCGGCGTCACTGATCGACGCGACCCATCAATCGACAATTCAAGATCGGTTTCGATCGCCTCCGAACCGTCGTTGCGCACGGTGACGAAGACCTGAATCACACCAGGCTCGGTAGCGCTTCGTTCGGCAGCAATACCTTCAATGCCGACATTGGCCGCGTCCGCACGACCACACACGTGATACGAAATCGTCTCGCCCGGACGGATCGCCTCGGCGGCGATATCGGAAATCTGACCGTCAGACCAGAGCTCCAGCGTGGCACCTTCACTGGCGGTAGCGCCCTGCGCCTCCGGATTGACGACCGTTGCAAATGCGCGCGCCAACGAAAGCGCATCACCGATTCGGCTACCGCCGTCCGTCTGCTCAATGCGGTCCACGGCACGTTTCAAATCACCGCTTGAACGCGTAAACGGCTGCATGATCTTGGCGGTGTCAGAGAAACTAATCACCATGGTCTCACCGGGAATCGATGAAAACAGACCGCCCGCAAACAACTGATCGATGCGCTCTTTCGCCTGTTCTTTCGCAATGGCTAGCCGAGACTTCGCCCCGTCAAGATCAGTGGCAGACATGGAAGCTGACGCATCAATGATGATGACCGATCGTCCGCCGGACGACAGCCCAAGATCCATGCGCGGCTGCATCAATGCAAAGGCAACAAATGCCAAGAGGCCAAGTTGCAAGAACAGTAACACGCTTGGTCGCAGCCTCTGAAACGGCGTGTTGGCCCGAACGTCCTCCACGCTGCGTTTCCAGAGCAGTGTGCTTGGAACCGCAGTGGCGCGTCGTCGTAACTTCAGGAAGTACAGCGCAACGAGGAGTGGCACCAATACCGCGGCGACCGCAGCGCCAATGAGTGGCGTCATCCAGACCACGGCGAGCATCGGGGCAAGCACTGGTGCGAGTGATTCACTCATCGAACCAGCCCTCGCTGCCGCAAGTATTCAAGAAGAAGCGCATCGACTTCAGTGGACGTATCAACCACCATATGCATGATTGATCGGCGAATGGCAAAGTCACGTAGCCCTGCACACCACGCGCCAAGATTGGCTCGGTATTGCTCAACGAGTCCAGGGCTTGCAGTGACTTCCGCTTCGTCACGATCTTCCGCATCGGTCAAGCGCCAATCGCCAACCAGACCGTGCGCGCTCGGATCAATTTCCTGCGGCGAAAGCGTTTGCATGCACCACAGGTCATAGCCGCGCCCTGCCACATAGCGAAGGCCCTTCTCGTAGCCCTCCTTCAGTAGGAAGTCACTCACTACCACCATCACGCCGCGCCCCTGCCGCGCAAGCGCCAGCGCCTTCATGGAATCTTCAAAGGTCCCGGTGCCACCCGACTGCAGATTCAAGATCCACTTGCCCATCTCCGCCGTCTTGCGGCGCCCGCGCAAGTTGGAAATCTTCTGCAGTCCGCCCTCGCCACCGAACGCAGCGACCGTGACACGATTGTGATTCACCAATCCAATGTAGCCAAGCGCCATCGCCAAGCGCTGCGCAAAAACCATCTTGTTTGGATCGCCCCAATCCATGGAGGCACTGATATCAATGGCAATGACCAGCGAGAGATCCTCTTCTTCCAAGAAGATTTTGAGGAAGAGTCGATCAAGCCGTCCAAAGATGTTCCAGTCAATGAAGCGAAGGTCGTCGCCGTGTACATAGGGACGGAAGTCTGCAAACTCAACGCTTTGGCCGCGACGTTTCGAGCGCCGCTCGCCCTGAATCTTGCCAGTGAAGATCTTCCGACTCACCACGTCGAGTTGCCCAATGCGTGCCATCAATGCTGCGTCAATGAGATCATCAACGCGCTCGGGACGCTTGCGACTTGGCTGCCCTTGGAAGAACAAACTCACGAAGCATCCTCCGGAATCTGTCGCTGCAAACGTGCAATGATTCCGCTGACAATGCGGTCGGAATCCAGGCCATCGGCTTCGGCTTCAAAGCTTGGCGCAATTCGGTGCCGCAATGCACTTGCTGCCACCGCGTGCACATCAGCAATTGACACATGAAACCGTCCGTCAAGCAGTGCGCGCACTTTGGCCGTGGTCACGATCGCCTGCGCCGCCCGCGGACTTGCGCCAACTGAAATCTCGCGTGCAGCCTGTGGATCCGCGTACTCCCCACCCGGATGCGTAGCGAGGACAAGTCGAATCACGTAATCCTGCACCGGTAGCGCCATAACAATGCGGCGCGCCAAACGCTGCGCCTGCACAATGCGCTCACCGTCCAGAATCGGCGTGACTGGAGTTTCCGTACTCGTCGTGGTTCGACGCAGGATCTCATGTAAATCCGCGCGTTCCACGGAGGGCACGGCAATCTTGAGAAGGAACCGATCCAACTGCGCTTCCGGCAGCGGATAGGTGCCCTCTTGCTCAATGGGGTTCTGCGTCGCCAGCACCAAGAACGGTGCGCGCAATCGATGGGTTTCACCACCCACAGTGACGGACCGTTCCTGCATCGCCTCCAGCAGTGCGGACTGGCTCTTGGGGCTCGCCCGGTTCACTTCATCGGCAAGCAGAATCTGCGTAAAGATTGGCCCGGGACGAAACTGCATGACGCGATGCCCGGCATCATCATCCATGAGAATCTGCGTACCGACGATGTCCGCTGGCATCAAATCCGGAGTGAACTGAATACGACTGAAATCCAAGTGCAGCGCATCACCAAGCGTTCGAACCAAGAGCGTCTTACCTAGGCCAGGCACGCCTTCAAGGAGAACGTGACCACCTGCAAAGAGTGCCCACAACGTCTGATCAACCACCGTCTGCTGACCAACGACGCGCTTACCGATCGCCTCTCGCAATCGCAGCGCCACCGAGCGGAATGATGCGCAGCGCTCGCGGGCGATGTCGTCATTCTCAATACCCGCGTCGAACGCGGGAAGGCGCGCGATGTCGCTAGGGAGTTGTGGCGCGATGACGGTCATGCGCCAGTACCACCGGGACCACTGCCCGAGCCACCCGGAGCACCACCCGCGCCTCCCGGACCGCCTCCGCCGCCAGTACCTCCCGCACCACCCGACCCGCCATCGCCATCCAACTTATCCAACGCACGTCGGCGCGCGGCACGCAGGCGCGCAAGCGGATCGCCCTCATCGGGAGCGGATTCCGGCGCGATTGGCTTGGAAACTGCGCCCGGGCGTGCTGGCCCAGCGTCACTTCCAGCCAGGTCGAGCGCATCCACTTTCTGCGCACCTGAGTCTGCTTCATAGCGTGTCCCTGCGGGTGCACTGCCGCGGCCCGACGTCGCACCCTCGCGTGCGCGTCGCAGTGCGTCCACTCCACCCGTTCCGCTACTTGTTGATCCCCCCGTCACGCGGGCAGCAAGTTCCTGCGCGTCGCGACGATCAAAGGCAATGCGGCGCCACGCCACATCAAGCAAGATCAACACGGCTGCAAGAATCGCCGCCAACTGCCACAGCGCCCGCGCCGTGCGTGATGAGCCCAAATCAGAGCGATCAAACAACTCCCAGGTCTTTGCATCAGTGAGACGTAACACACGACCGCCAGTCCGTTCAGCAATTGACCGTAGCAACGCCGCGTTATCCCGAATGGCGCGATACTCGGCTGGATACGGAACACTGATTGCTGCCTGCACACTGCCAGCACGGGCCGCGCTATCGCCGGATCCCGCGCGCGCAAATGCAACATTGGCCAAGTAAGCGCCCGCCTGTTGCGCGTCAAATTCGCCCGTAAATCGCCCCGGTCCAACCTGACGCAGCGGCAATTCCATCACACGCCCATCGGGTGTCACCAGCCGCGCCTCCGCACGCGTCTCGGCAGCGAAACCATTCTGCGCCTGCTCGCGTGTCTCCACTTCGATAAAGGCGCGATCGCCATCGACACGTGTGGCAATGCTGACATCTTGCGGCATCGCCGGACGCATTACCCAACGCAGCGACTGTTCCCAGAACGCTCCAAAGCGCGGCCACGTGGTCCACGCCGCCCCCCAACGACCACTCACATCACTTGCAAATGCAATGCTGCGCCCCAGGCCGTAATTCCAATGCGAATAAAATGGATCGGTTCCATCCTTGTTCTTTACGATCGCTGGAACCTGCGCCAACCCCTCGCGCGGAACGGTGAGTACATAGCCACGTACGGGCGGTAGCGAATCAAATCCAGCCAACGGACCGGCAGCCCCTGGAGCCACCTGTGGTTGAAAGTCACCTTCCACAATCAAAGAACGCGAAACCACGGTTGCTTCCTGAATGAAAATCTGCGGCAACTTGCGCGGATTCTCTACGCGATAGAAGCGACCACCGGTCTTGGTGGCAATCGCCTGCATCTTGCGATGATCTTCTGGACCACCATGACCAAGGCTGGAACTACCGCTTCCGGCCAGCAGCACGGTAGTGACGGTGATCTTTGCAGCTTTGAAATCATTGAGAAGTTCCGGTGGCGGCGCGCCCGGATCCCCATCAGAAATGACGATGACATGCTTCTGTCCAGCACGGATCTTCACCATGTCATCCAAAATCATTTCCATAGGCGTGGCGAAACTTGGCATATCACCGACCACCATCTTCTTAACAGCATCCTTCGCGCGGCTCTTGTCGCCAATGATTTGCAGAGGGAAGCCCCATCCATAACCATCCTTGGTTGCCGGGCCGCCACCATAACCAGCACCGCCAAGCGAAATCAGACCCGCGTAATCCTGGCTAGACAGCGCGTCAATCGCCGAATTGGCAACCTGCACGCCCCAGTAGTTTCCTTCCGGCATCTCACAACTATGGAGAAGCATGGCCAGCGCGCCACGCAGAATCTGCCGAGTCTGCGGTGGATCCAGTTTGACTGGCAGCGTCTTCTCGGTTTCTGAGCCAAGCCAACCACCAGCGCCGAAACTCTCCGGGCCGCCGAGCATCACCAGTCCACCACCAAGGTCGTGGACATAGGAATGCAAGCCGCGGTCAAACTCATTGTCAAACGACCATCGCGGCAGATTTGCAATGATCACTGCATCAAAGCCAGCAATGAACGCCAGACCGCGGCTCATGACGGTTTCTGGCTGCGCGCGTTCAACTTCAATCTTGCCATCGCGAAGCGCGGTAACCAACGCGTTGCATTCCGCACCACCACCTGGCTCAATGATCAGCACGCGTCCAGTGCCACCAACAAACACCACCGCCGCTCCGGTGTTGTTCTGCTGCACCGAATCCATCGCTGACTCAGTTGCCTCAAATACTGCTCGAAATCGCTGCGCGCCGGTGCCGTCAGCAACGACGGGCAGCGTCACCAGATTGGCGCCCGGCTGCAAGTCCACCGCGTACCCAAGACCATCACTCGCGGCATCAAGATCGATCGGCTCATCGTTCTGCCACAACAGAATGCGCCCACTTGCGGGTCGCTGGCTTCGAATGGAAATCCGCAGATCAATCGATTGACCCTCACGCGCCCGTGTTGGCGCACGCAATGACTCAATGAGCACTTCGTTGTTATGTTGGTACTCAAGCGGCACCACATCAATGGGAACGCCCGCCGCCTTGGCAAGCGCCGCTGCATCTTCCAGACTGCCGGTGGTCTGATTGCCATCCGAGAGAAGGAGGATGCGCGCAGTGGTGTCGCCCGGCTGGGTTGCTAGCGCCATGCGTACTCCGCCCGCCAAGTCAGTCGCTTGCATGTCGCCGACGTGACCAGTCAGCGTCACTTCACCCGCATTGGCAGGCATGGCTGCAATGACCGCGTCTCGCGCCACCGTCACCGCACCCACCCGATCTTCGGGACGCTCCTTGCGAGCAACTGCTTCACGCACCGCCTTCTCTGCTTGCGTGCGCAGAGCAAGCGGAATGCTGTCGCTTGAATCGGCCACCACCAGAACGCTCATAGCGTCCGTCTCACGAACGATGCTTGGGCGCGCCACCGCCACGGTCAGGCACAGCAGTACCAAGATGCGCAGCGCCAATCCGCCCCACGCCTTCCACCTGCCAAGCACCGGCACGCTCCGCCACGACATCCACCAGAATGGCAATGCCAGCGCCAAGATCGCCAGTGCCAACGGATGTTCGAAGGTGACGTTCATGACTAATTATGCTCCACGCTACCGCAGCGGCACCGACAACGGGACGATCTGCGCACCCGAAGTGCACACTGAATCAAGGGGCGCCACCAAGACGCGCGAATGCCCGGAATCCAGGATGAAAGCTTGGTTACCCCGAACGCCGATCGCCCAGGGGAATCGCAGTGAATTTTCGCCGCTTGGTACTGACCGAACGCGATCGCCATCAATCACGTGCAGTACCAGCGGCGTCGGCGCGCCGGACACGGCCCGCACCGTTCCCAGCGAGTGTCCATCGGCAGCATTGAAGCGCTGCACGCGGTGGTTGCCAAACTCGGTGACCAGCAACGTGCCGTCCGGAACTACTTCCAGGCCGTAGGGGTACGCCATCTCACCGTCATTGGGTCCAGCTTTTCCAAATGACCGCACCGGCACCCCTTCCATCGTGAGCACTTGAATGCGGTGGTTGCATGCATCGGCTACGTAGACCTCGCGGCCGTCCGTTGAAAATCCAATCGACTGCGGACGATCAAACTGTCCGAGCTCACGACCATTGCTGCCGATGGCGCGCAAGAATTTTCCATCCGGCGTGAACACCTGAATCCGATCATTGCCACCGAATTCACACACCCACACCGTGTTGTCTGGCGCAATCTCCACATCGCATGGATAGATGAATTGTCCAGGTCCAGTGCCGTACTCGCCAATACGTAAAAGTTCTTTCCCATCGGGCGACCAACAGATGACGCGGTGGTAGTGCGTATCCGCAACCCACACGCGACCGTCGGGGCCGACGCCAATTCCGGTGGGCTTTCCGAGCGATTTCTCTGGCATCGACCATTCTGCAATGAACGTTCCATCGGGAGCAAAGCGCTGAATGCGTGCTTGACGATCGACTACCAACACCGTTCCGTCACGCGGATCAATATCCATCGCGCGCGGATACTCAAATTGCCCGCGACCGCGTCCCGGCGCGCCAAACCAACGCGTTGCCTGAACGTGCGGACCACTTGGCGGCACCGGCACTTCACGACACCCGGCAATGACCACCATCAGTAACAGCAGCACGGCTGTCCCGCGCATGCGTTCGCCGCGCGCACTCAGCAATGCCACCGCACCCCCAGCACCCGCCGCCACCAACAGTAACGCCAGCAGTGATCCAAGCACCGTTGCTGGCTGCTGATAGTGAATGGCGTTGAGTAAAGTTGCTGCCGACCACGCCCAACCGGGCGGTTCCACACGAGCCGCCGCCACTACTTCGCCAGCCGCAAGCGTGGTGCCCACCAGTACCGCGGCCATGCCCGCGCCGCGCACTTCAGGCGCCAGTGCGTGCAGCAATCCGCGCGAACCTCCTCCATCAATGGCGCGCAATTCCCGACGTTCACGTGGCTCGCGCAGTGCTGCCAGGCGACCAAGCCATGCACCGACGACGCCGAATCGTCCGAGGTGTGAGAGCACTACCACGGCGGGTGTGTCGTATATCCATGGGCCGACCGAATCAATGTTCCAGGCTGCCACCAGCGTCAATGCCCCCACGGTGGCGGGGACCAGTGCGGCAATCATCCAGCCCGCCAGCATGACCCGTTCAAGGAAGCGCGTGCCACGTGTCCCGCGCGCAGAAAGCAGCAAGTGCCCACACGCCACCACGCCAATCAGCGCGCCCGCGATCGCCGCGGTGCCGATCGTTCCGGCAGCACCACGCACGCTAGTTGCTACAAATCGGTCGAGCGCACCTTGGGTGATCAGCGCGTACGCCAGCGTTGCCAGCGGGGCAATCAACGTGCACACCAACACGATCCACGCCAACCATCCTGTACCGCGACGAACGAGCGCTGGACCATCGTCGCGCGGAGTGATTGGCCAGCATGCAAAGGTCACAGCGCCGACACACGCAAAAAGCAGCACTGGCCACGCCGCGCGCAGCACCACACTTGCTGGGATTCCTTGTACATCCAGCGTGCGCAGTTCAAATCCAAAGGTCGGCACCTGTGCCAAGTCAAAGGCGATGGTTGATCCACCAATCACCACGATGAGTGCTGCAAACGCGAATGCCAACGCGCTGCGATCGGTACGCCACGCGCGCCGGAGTCGATCGGTCACCCCTTCGCCATCGACGGCACCAACTTCTCGTTCGAGTGGCTCTGCGCCCGCTGAACGTCCGGCCACCATCCATGCTGCCAATGGCCACGCCCACGATGTCAGCCCTGCTAACAACAGCGCTGTCCGCAATGAATCCGAGTGTCCACCGCGCGCGCTCCAATCGCCCACCATTGATCCGGGGCCCGCCGCTTGCCACCACGTCCAGAACACCGCGTACGGGGGCAACGCAGCCGCCACCACTGAGAGCGCCAGCAGCAGATTTCCCCTGCGCGCAGAGCGAATCGCGCGTCCGACCGGCCACCCAACCACCGTGGCACACGCTGCCGCGAGCACTGACCAACCGAGCGTTGTAACGAGCGTTCGAGTGCCGTCAAAGGTAGCTGGAATCTCACCACCGATGGCAAGGAGCCGCGCGCCGGCAATCATCGGCCATACCACTGCCACTGCAAAGAGTACGACCGCTGCGGACACCAATATGCGCGCGCCGAATCCTCCCGACACCTACTTCTCCTCCGCAACCGCGCGGACTGCGGCGAAGAATGCATCCACCGCTGCATCGGATTGTGCGGCCACAAACTGCGGCGGAATGACCAGCGGATCCGGAACAACAAAGTCACTCGCAGTGGCTGGATGAACAAGCGGCGCGTGCTTTGCTGGCATAGCAGCAAGCTGCTGCTCTGTCTCGGGCGTGAGCATGAACTCCACAAACGTTCGCGCAGTATCAGCGTGTGGCGCGCCGTTCACCATTCCAACGGTGTTGGGAATGAAATACGTTCCGCCCCCTGCCGTGGTCACTTCGCGCGCGTGACGAGGCAAGACCATGGCAACCTTGAGCCCACGCGCCTGCGCTGCAAACACATCGTCGCTGTCGGTGAGACCAATGTCCGCTTCGCCGCGCGCAACGGCATCAACCACGCCAGCGTTTCCCGATGTCAAGATCTTTGGATGATTTTCCGCAAGGCCCTCAATGAACGCTTCGAAATAGCCAGGCATTGCAAACGTATCCCAGTACGTCTTCATCGCGCCCAAATGACTGCGAGTGGTGCCAAAGCG
>CALQCP020000073.1 GCA_943329105.2 Chitinophaga pinensis
CACCGCGTCAAAGTCAACCCATTTCCCGTCAATCATTGCTTGGGTCCACATGTGCCATCCATAGGAATTGCGAATGGCGCCGGACTCTGCAACGTAAAGAAGTCCGGAGGCCACGCGCGCGGGAATTCCCTGCGTTCTGAGAAGAGCGCACAGCAATACCGCGTGCTCAGTGCAGTCCCCGGAGCGAGATTTCAATGCCTCGCTGGCTGTCGCAAATCCACTGGCAAGATTCTTGTTGGTGATGTAACGATTGACCGCTGATCGCAACGCTTCGGCACGTGCAAGCGGAAGTGGCGCGCATCCCTCCAATGCTTTCTGGGCGAGACCGCGAATGGCAGGGTCATCGCTATCGGCCATGACGCTTGCGCGAGTGAATCGAGCGTCGGAGGCGTCAGCTACGGGCGCCATGGAACTGGAATCGGCATCAATCGAGAGTCGCGCGGCGCCGGCAGCCGTGCGCACAAAGACCTGTGCCCCCGCGCTGGGAAGATCAGCGAGCACACTGTCTTTGGCAGTCACTAGCAACTCGGCACGTCGCGATTCGCTGAGGCCACGCGCGTTGCTGGTGAGCGGGATGAACGTTCGTGCCATGATCTCGACCGGCGCGGCGGCCGCGGTAGCAATGGCGCGTGTTGTGAGCCGTGACTCCAATATTCCAACGCCAAGGTCGGTTCGGCTTTGCACCAGCACGCCATCAGATGACATGAATTCCGACGACGGACGTTCGATCAGTGACGTCTTGGTGCTCCACTCTGTCAGGCGTACGGTACGACCATCGACTTCGGTATCCGCCGTTCCCTTGAGCACGCTCTCCACCTGCACCGCATCCGGGCCGCTCTCTGGGTCCAGTGTGATGTAGCGCAACTCCTTGGCGCCGGACGCGAGTCTGCGCCGAACAAATTCGTCAGCGGCGTAGGGGGGCAACCATCCAGCAGCGGGCAGCGGATGGCGCTGCACCGTGCGGCGCCCCGACTGTTCATCAGCAATTTCCATGTCGTCCGCAGCGAATGTCCATGTGCACCGCACCGGTGCAGCGCCGGATGTCTCGACGATTTCCGCGCGCACCGGAACGCCGCGCGTGGTTTCTTCAAACGTCGTTCGAGTGCGCAGCGTCACGCCCTGCCCCATTCGCCCAACGGTCATCTCCGTCTCGGTCATGCTGCGAATGGTGTTGTCTTGGCGTTCGACCCATTCATGAAACCAACCGCACGGCTTGCCGCCGAGCGAGAGTTGATACCAACGATCTTCAAGCGTCTGCGTGGTAGCGGATGGCGCAGCGGGGACTGGGGCAGCGGGCGTTCCCTGCGGTGCTGGCGTTCCCTGCGGTGCTGGCAACCACGCTGCCACGAAGGCGTGCGCTCGCGTGGCCAATACCAACGCGAGCACCACGCACAACAGTGGCGCGCACTTACTGATGACGCATGAGCGGGAAGAGAATGACATCGCGAATCGACTCCGAATTGGTCATGAGCATCACCAGGCGATCGATACCCATACCCATTCCGCCCGCGGGCGGCATGCCCACGCGCAGACTCTCGACGAAATCATGATCAAGCGTGCGGAACGTGCTCTCTTCGTCATCGGCGCCAGCAAGCTGCTCAGTGAACTTGGAAAGTTGAATGTCGGGATCGTTGAGTTCTGTGTACGCCGGTCCGATTTCCATACCGGCGATGAACAAGTCCCAGCGTTCAGCAATCTCCGGGTGCGCGCGGTTTGGGCGCGTCAACGGACTGATGGCGCTTGGGTAGTCAAGCACGAACGTGGGCCGCGCGGGATCAATGAGTGCCTCGGCCTTCTCCTCAAAGAGATGATTGACGAGCAACCAATGATCAAGCGTGGCGGCCTTGTCAATGTGATGCGCGATTCCGGCGGCACGCACCTTTGCCTCATCGCGCATGTCAAAGCCGAACGCACGCATGAAGAGTTCTTCGTAACGCACGCGCTCAAACGGTGCGCGATAGTCAATCTGCAGCGCGCCGAATGGAAGCACCGGACCAGCACCGCGCTCCGGGCACTGCGCCATGGCGCACGCCACGTGATGCACCAGACTCTCCACCATCTCCAACATGGTCATGTAATCGCCGAAAGCCTGATACGCCTCCATGGCGGTGAATTCCGGATTGTGGCTGCGATCGACGCCTTCATTGCGGAAGTTGCGATTGATTTCAAAGACCTTGCGCATGCCGCCCACCATGAGTCGCTTCAGATAGAGCTCCGGCGCAACGCGCAGAAAGAGCTGCATATCAAGGGCATTGTGCGTAGTCACAAACGGACGCGCCGCCGCGCCGCCGGCAATCGGCTGCATCATCGGAGTCTCTACCTCCAGATAGCCGCGCGCCTCCATGAAGCGGCGCACCAAGCTGACAATCTGCGAGCGCTTCTCAAAGGTTCGCACCGTCTCCGGATTAGCGAACATATCCATGTACCGCTTGCGGTAACGAATCTCCGCGTCTTCAAGACCGTGCCACTTTCCGGGCGGCGGAGCCATGCTCTTGGTGGCGATCTCTATCGTGGAAGCCCAGATGCACGTCTCGCCCTTGTTGGTTCGACCGATCGGACCTTCAGCAACGACCAGGTCGCCGTAGTCAAGCATCTTGGCGAGCGCAAACTCAGCATCGGAAACATTGGCCTTACTCACGGTGACCTGCAGATCACCCGATGAATCGCGCAGCCAGAAGAACACCAACTTGCCCAAGTCGCGATGCTGCATGACGCGGCCAGCAATGCGAACGCGGACGCGTTGGTCAACCGTCGGCGCGGTTGGGTCAGCCTTGCGCGCCTGTTGCGATGCATCAAAGGCAAGGTGAGTTGCCTCATCAAAGCGCGCTCGCGCGGCGGCGGCGGACTCCAATTCATCCACACGTCGCCCGTACGGCTCGATGCCGACGGAGCGGAGATGCTCCAGCTTTGCTCGACGAGCGGCAACGAGTGCGCCCTCGTCCTCAGGGGTCGAAGGCTGGTTTGCATCGGGGTTTGGCTGCATTGCGCTGGGCGTGTTAGTGGTCACGGAAGCCGAATCCTAGCAGTGGAACGCTCGGCGATCGGCATGGTGCGCATGGATGCGGTCATTGCAGTCTCACCGGAATCAGCGTCCGACCTCAAAGTTCCCTGCACGGTGATCTCGCACGGCGTGGAGAACAGCAAGTTTCATCCATCGCTCGAGGCGCGGCTTGCCGTGCTCATGGCTGCACCAGAAGCAACCATTTCTATGGGTATCGCTGCGCATCGTCATGTTCTTGCGGGATTCTCAATCGAACGAGAATCCGCCGCCATTGGCGCGGTGTATGACGGATTGTGGCAACAATCGCTATCCTTGCCGCCCCAACCACCATGTCACACTCCATTAAGCGCATCGGCGTACTAACCGGCGGCGGCGACTGCCCCGGTCTCAACGCAGTCATTCGAGCTGTTACCAAGACTGCCATCTGGAAGCATGGCATTGAAGTCTTCGGCATTGAAGACGGATTTCAAGGTCTCATTGAGGATCGCGTTCGCCCACTGAGCGCGCGCGATGTCAGTGGAATTCTCACGCGCGGTGGCACCGTGCTTGGATCGAACAACCGAGCCAATCCACGCCGCTACTGCGTGCGTGTTGACCCCGTCACCGGTCCGGTGTGGGAAAACGTCACCGATCGCTGCGTGGAAACTGCCCGCCGCCATGAACTTGATGCCATCATCGTCATCGGCGGTGATGGCACCATGGCAAGCGCTGCTCCGCTGGTGGAGAGCGGCGTGAACATCATTGGCGTTCCGAAGACCATCGACAACGATATTGTTGGTACAGAGATCACCTTCGGATTCTTGACCGCCGTCAACACCGCCACCGAAGCACTCGACAAATTGCAGTCCACTGCGGACAGTCATCACCGCGTGATGGTGTGTGAAGTCATGGGCCGCAATGCTGGATGGATTGCGCTGACCTCCGGAGTTGCCAGCGGTAGTGACATCATCCTGCTTCCCGAAATTCCGTTCGACCTTGACCACATCTGCGAGAACATCGATTTCCGCATGAATAAGGGCCCGGGCTTTGCGATCATCGTTGCAGCCGAAGGCGCGCGCCCGCGTGAAGGCAAGCAGATGGTCGATCGCCTTGATCCAACTTCGCCGGATCCAATTCGCCTCGGCGGCATTGGTCGCTGGGTAGCGGATGAAATCGCCAAGCGCACCGGCGTGGAGACACGTGCCAGCGCATTGGGTCACATCCAGCGCGGCGGCGGGCCGATTCCGGCCGATCGCATCCTGGCCACGCACTTTGGATACCACGCCATCAAGACACTTCTGGAAGGCAAGCGGAGCCGCATGGTGATGCGCCAAGGCAACGTCTTCGGTGATGTTGACATCATGCACGCCGTTGGGAAACAGCGCTTGGTGCCGCTGAATAACCCACTTATCGAGGCTGCTCGCGCCATCGGTACAGGGTTCGGTGATGGCCGAACGCCAGAGCCAGCGCCGGCAACCAGTGAAGACAACCACTCGGTAGTTGTCTAGCATCGCGCCCATGTTCACTGATGCACTCGCGTCGATCGACGCGTTCACCCCAGCGCACTGGTCGATCGCAGCACTCGTCGCTTTCGGGTGCGGAAGCATTCCATTTGGACCGATCGTGGCGCGCATGAACGGCGTGAACTTGCGCACGGTTGGCAGCGGAAACATCGGCGCCACCAATGTTTCGCGCGCGCTCGGATGGAAATGGGGCGTGTTGGTGTATCTACTTGATGCGATCAAGGGTGCTGCTCCGGTCCTACTCGCCGGCTCGATGGCCGGCATTCTTGGGCACCCGGCTGATGAAATTCCACGCGCTGACATGTGGTGGTGGTTGATGATGCCCATCGCCGCTGTGCTTGGGCATATGTTCAGTCCGTTCGTTGGATTTAAAGGCGGTAAGGGCGTGGCGACCGGCAGCGGCGCCATGTTGGCGATCTGGCCGGTGCTCACCGGACCGCTCTTGGTGGCGATTGGACTGTGGGCGATCATGATTGCACTCACGCGCACCATGAGTATTGCCAGCATGCTGGCGGCCGTCTCCATTCCACTCACGGTGGCCGCCGCAGCCATCATGACCACCGGTACGGGCACTACGGACGGCGAGTTACCCGTTGCACATGCCCTGCCCGCCATCATCGTCACCGCGGGCGTTGCGGCGTTGGTGGTGTGGAAACACCGCAGTAATCTTGAACGAATCCTCAAGGGGACCGAACCCCGCTTGGGCAGCAAGAGTTAACCGATCGCGCCATTGCCCACGCAGTGCATCGGGCACTACGATCTCTACCGTGACGAAGGACGCAACACACGCCGTCGATGAGCATTCGGGGTATCGCTCGCCGCTTGAAACTCGCAACGCCAGCGCACGCATGCGCAGCACTTGGAGCGCGCGCCGAAAGTTTGGTACGTGGCGCCGTATCTGGCTCGCACTTGCGGAATCGCAACACGAACTTGGACTCCCAGTGACCGCCGCGCAGGTCACCGAACTGCGCGCGCACCTCGATGACATTGACTTTGCCAATGCCGATGCGCACGAAGCGCGCCTCCGCCACGATGTCATGGCGCACGTGCATACCTTTGGGGACGCTGCGCCGCACGCGCGTGGAATTATCCATCTTGGTGCCACCAGCCAAGACGTGGTGTGCAACGCGGACACACTGATCCTGCGCGACGCGCTCACCATCATCGCCGAGAAATTGGCACGCGCCATTGATCGCGCCGGCACGTTCGCCACTGAGCATCGCGCCCTGCCCACGCTTGGCTGGACGCACTTTCAGCCCGCGCAACCGACCACCGTCGGCAAGCGCGCCACCCTGTGGGCGCAGGATTTGGCGATCGCGCTCTCCGAAATCGAAGGCCGCATCGATGGCATGCGCCTGCGCGGTCTGCGTGGCGCCACCGGAACGCAGGCTTCCTATTTAGGACTCTTGGGTGGCGATGCCGCCAAGGTAGAAGCATTGGAGCGAAGCTTTGCAGCCAAGCTCGGTTGGCCAGCGGATCGCTGCTGGCCAGTATGCGGGCAAACCTACCCTCGCCTGGTCGATGCACAAATTCTCTCCAGCCTGGCAATCGCCGCAGCCGCCATTCACAAGTGCTGCAATGACCTTCGACTGCTGGCAAACCTCAAGGAAATCGAGGAACCGTTTGAAGCCGAACAGATCGGCTCCAGTGCCATGGCTTACAAGCGCAACCCAATGCGCTGCGAACGCGCCACCGGACTGGCACGATTCGTAATGAACCTCTCGGGTAACGGCCTTGATACTGCAGCCACCCAGTGGCTCGAACGCACACTGGATGACAGCGCCAATCGTCGCTTGTCGCTACCAGAAGCGTTCTTGGCACTTGATGGAGCGCTCGACATTCTTGCCAATGTCTTCGGTGGCTTGGTAGTGCACCGCGCTTCCATTCGCGCCCGCTTGGATGCCGAACTTCCATTCATGGCAAGCGAAGACATCCTCCTGGCTGCCACCGCGCGCGGCGCAGATCGCCAGCATGCGCACGAAGCGATTCGTGTTCATAGTCAAGCCGCTGGACAGGCCGTGAAGAGCGAAGGAAAGCCCAACGATCTGCTGGCGCGCCTCCGCAAAGAGTCGCTCTTTGCAGGGCTGGATCTTGATGGACTCTTGGATGCATCCGCGTACATCGGCCGCGCGCCGGAGCAAGTGGACGCGTTTGTTGCAAGCGTCGTGCAACCCATTCGAACCCGGTACCGCGCCACCATCGCCGACGAACCACGGGTACGAGTGTGAGCGCACGATCCCGCGCATGAACTCCACCGCCCACGCATCAGTCACTGACACCGCGCCCGGCAAGAACGGATCGCAACAAAGGTCTCCACCATGGCACTCCCCCGACTTCGCCCTGAATCCACCGCGCTTCTTGTGATTGACGTGCAGGACCGACTGATGCCCACGATCGCAGCCCGCGAACAGGTCGAGACCAATTGCGCATTACTCGCACGCGCTGCCGGTGCACTGGGAATGCCGGTCATCTGCACCGAGCAGTACGTGCGCGGCCTTGGGGGAACGGTTGCAACGGTGCGTGAAGCGCTCCCAGCTACCACTGAGGTGGTTGAGAAGACCCAGTTCAGCGCTCTTGTGGACGGAGTGCGCGCAGCACTCCGAACGCAACGACGTCCAACGGTGTTGGTGTGCGGTGTCGAAGCACATGTGTGCGTTCTGCAAACCGTGCTGGACTTGGTTGCCGCCGGCTGGACGGTCTTCTATGCCACCGATGCAATCTCCGCGGGTCAAGTTGACCAGGTGGAACACGCATTCCGCCGCATGGATCGCGCCGGCGCACTTCCCACCGGAACGCTCGGAGCCATGTACGAGCTGATCGGCGATGCATCACACCCGTCATTCCGCGACATCCTGGAACTTGCCAAGCGAGTGCCTAAAAACGCCTGACGCGTTGCCAGCGGAATTCGCCGACAACGCGTCAGGATTGCGTTTCAGTTGTTAGGCGCCCCACGCGCCTCACCCAGGAGCGCCGGCGCCAGAAGCCGCCTGCTTACTGAGCAGGACCGCCTTCGGCTGCATCGCGGAGGTTCAGAACGCCCTGTCGAACGGACTGGGCGCACTCCTTGACTTCCTGCATGGTCTTGCGGACGCGGGTGCCCACAGCCTTGTTGCCGCCAACGGCCTTCTTGATGTCGTCATCGCATTCCACGATGAGCTTCTTCATTCTTTCATATGCATCCATGGTCTGATCTCCTCTGGAATTGGGTTTCTGCGTACGTGCGCCGCGGGGTTCGCGGCGGGCAATTCGTGAATTGGGACCCCCAAGGACCCCTCTTGCTCTTCAAGCGTACCCGGGGCGGACGCACCAAGTAGGCAGATCTGCCAAAAATACCGGGTTCAGGACGCCAAAAACGCCCCTGCGCTGCGCAGCAGGTTCTGAATCAACACATTATCATTTCCCTGATACCCTCCTTCCCGACCCTCCGGAGACGCCCGTGGCTACCGAATTCGTCGTTGACCTTGCCGCTGTTGACACTCGTACGGTCCTCTTTGGCGGCGACGCCCTGAACGACTGCCTCCCGCAAATGGGGCACATGCGCCAGTGCGACGGGGTGCTCTGGCACAATCCCGAATTCACCGCTGGCGTTGGCCACAAACTGGTCCGATCTGACGAATTCTGGGTCGAAGGGCACATTCCGGGCCGACCGCTCCTTCCTGGAGTGCTCATGATCGAGGCCGCCGCGCAATTAGCCAGCTTTCTGAACACCAAGAGTGGGCGCGTGAAGGGGTTCCTTGGTTTCACCCGCTGCGACGAGGTGAGCTTCCGGGGCCAAGTGGTCCCAGGCGACACCCTCTATCTCTTGGCGAGCCTGATGGAATTCAATCGACGACGATTCGTCTCGCATTGCCAAGGGGTGGTGAATGGCAAGTTGGTCTTTGACGGCAAGATCACGGGAATGACCCTCTGACGGCAGCGCTCGCAGGCGGTACCGTGTTTCTTTCATGCCGCTTCCTCCGCTCCGCTGTGCCCCGATTCTGAAGCCTCGTGCCTGGGGCGGTCGCTCCCTGACGAAACTTGGCAAGTTGGTGCTCCCAGCGCCGGCGGCCCCCGTTGGAGAAAGTTGGGAAATCGCCGACCTCGCCGCGCCGGTGATTGATGGCATCTCCCACGTCGCCAGCGGGCCGTTCGCGGGTCAAGGACTTTCACAACTCATTGCCACCCACGGCACCGCGCTGCTTGGTCGCGCGCGTGCACTTTCGGGACACTTTCCACTCCTGATCAAGTACCTCGATGCCGCAGAGAATCTCTCCGTGCAAGTGCACCCGACTGCCGAGTACGCGCGTACGCACCCCGGCGCGCACCTGAAGACGGAAGCATGGTTTGTGATTTCCGCCACTCCAGGGGCATCGATCTACCGAGGCGTTCGACCCACGGTGACGCCTGCAGAGTTCCGCGCCGCCCTCGCTGACGGAAGCGCAGTGGACCTCTTGGTCCGCGAGCCGGTGATCGCAGGCGACTGCATTCCGCTGGAGAGTGGGTTGTGCCACGCACTCGGTACCGGCGTCATGGTTGCCGAGGTGCAAACACCAAGCGATACAACGTTCCGCGTGTTTGATTGGAATCGCAACGACCCCGCGCGACCGCTGCACATTGAGCAAGCGATGGAGTGCATCTTGTTCGGCGCGGCGCAGCGGCTTCCCGAGCGACCAATCACATCCATCGCCCGCGCCAAACCCTTGTGGAGCGACGGGCTACGCGCCGCCACACTCTGTGCGAACGACTACTTTGAAATTGAGGCGATCGAAGCATCTCCATCCGGTGATGCGGCCCCATTTGGCTGCAGCACTGACAATGCGCCGGTCATCCTCATGCTGGTGCGCGGTGAGGCAGTGATGGAGACGAACGGGCATCGTTCCGAACATCTGCGCGCTGGCGACACCGTGCTCCTTCCGGCCGACCTGGTTCCGACCACCATTGACTTGGCACCCGAGTCACTTCTACTGCGTGCCGTCATGCCAGACCCCGCCCGCACCATCAATGACGCCCGGCCACACGGAGAGCACCTCTCATGATCACGCTCATACTCAGTGCGCTGCTCGCAGCTCTGCATGGTGTGCAGGCTCCGCCGGTTGCGCCTGCACCACCGCAGCAGCGGGTCGGTCCGTCAACCGTTGTTCCACCACCGTTCGTCCCAACGGCGGGCGCTCAGCCCACTGCGGGTGAAACGAAACCTGGCACGATGCCTCCGCCGTACATCGAGGGCGCCAGCCAGTTTCTGGTGCAGCCTGGTCAGACTTGGCAGCACATCCTTGCCGATGTGAAGCCCGGCGATGAAATCATCTTTCCCGCTGGG
>CALQCP020000074.1 GCA_943329105.2 Chitinophaga pinensis
ATTGCCACTAGTTGCCGAGGACCTTGGCGCCGTGACGCCCGCCGTCACAGCGCTGCGCGAGCGGTTTGGTCTCCCCGGCATGAAGCTTGTGCACAACGCCTTCTACGGCCCGGCAAGCACCGACCTTCCGTGCCTGCACCCGCTCGACTGCGTTGCGTACCCCGGCACGCATGACAACGACACCACGGTCGGCTGGTGGCGATCGCTCCCCGCGGAAGCCCGTGCCCGTTACGCCTCGTACGTGGGCGCGGCATCGGTCCGGCAAGCGCGCGAGACGCTGGCTCATTCCATGGTGCAAGCCACGCTGCAGAGCCCGGCACGCACGGCGATCGTGGCCATGCAGGACCACCTGGGGCTGGACCGTTCCGCCCGCATGAACGTGCCCGGAAAGGGCACCAGACAGTGGTGCTGGCGCATGGCCCCGGATGCCCTCCGTGGGCTGGATACCACTACGATGCGCCATTCGGCGTTTGCGACCGCCCGCGTGTGACGCTGGCGCCGCACGCCTGACGCTGGACCCTACTCATGTCACCACGCCGTGCCACGCCGCGCATCTCTGATCCGTTCGGGACCCTCGACTCCCTCAATGTTCTGGCGCATGACTGCTGGTTCAGTTGGAACGAAATTGGTCAACGTCCGTTCGCTGCGCTCGACCCGGTGATGTGGGAGTCGTGCAAGCATTCGCCAAGCGGCGTCTTGACGGGCATCGACCCCGCCATTCTGGAGGCCAAGATCGCTGACGAGCGATTCCGTGCGCTCGTCTCTGACGCAGTGGATGCCCGCAGGAGTTACTACGAGACCGCATCGTGGTACGAGCAAACCTACGCCGCTGAAACACCCGGGATGCGCATCGCTTACTTCTCAAGCGAGTTTGCCATTCACGAAAGCATGCAGCAGTACGCCGGTGGACTCGGCGTCTTGGCAGGCGACCATCTGAAGAGCGCATCGGACTTGGGCATCCCGCTCGTGGGCGTTGGGCTTCTCTATCGGCAGGGCTATTACCTGCAGGAATTCCGCGGCGATGGCAGTACGCGCGTACTGCACCCAAACTACGACTTTGACCGTTGGCCAATCATTGATACGCGCGCACATGTGGACGTTCCGATTGGTCCCAACCTGGTGCGCGCCAAAATTTGGAAACTGCAAGTGGGTCGCGTCCCGCTCTATCTGCTCGACGCAGATATCCCCGAGAATCGCAAGCGCGATCGTCTGCTGACCAACGCCCTATATCAGGGTGAACCAGAACTCCGTATGCGTCAGCAGGTACTGCTTGGAGTCGGTGGCATCTTGGCGTTGGCAAAGATGAAAGAGAAGACCACGGTCTTCCATCTCAACGAGGGTCATGCGGCATTTGCCGGCTTGAAGCGCCTTTCGCAACTGGTTTCACGAGGCATGACTCTTGATGCCGCGGTGCAGCGCGTTCGCCAATCCACTGTCTTTACCACGCATACCCCAGTGCCAGCGGGCCACGATCGCTACGACGTAGAGATGTGTTGGAAAGCCCTGCGGCGCCCACTCCGCAACGCAGGGTTCACGCAGGAATCGTTCGCGCAATTCGGGCGCGAGCGCCCGGGCAGCGGTCCCATCTGTATGACGGTGTTGGCGCTTCGGCTTGCCGAGCGCGTGAACGGCGTCTCCAAGTTGCATGGCCGCGTCAGCCGCGAAATGTGGACCGAGGTATTTGGTCGCCCCGCAGCAGACGTTCCGATCGGCAGCGTCACCAATGGCATTCATATCCCCACATGGATCGCCCCGGAGGCGCGCTCCTTCTGGCGCCGCTCGGTTGGCATTGACATTGGAAATTCATCGCCGGACGCCAATCCATGGGCGGCGGTCCCGACCGTCGGACGCGCAGACTTCTGGGCCATGCGCTGCGCACTCCGCCACAAGTTGGTTGGATTCGTGCGAACGCGCCTACGCCGCCAGGCCATGGCGCGCGGCGAAGGCCCGCTCGACCTCATGTGTGCGGGCGAAGCATTCCGCGACGATGCCCTCACCATCGGGTTTGCGCGCCGCTTTGCAACCTACAAACGCGCGCCGCTGATCTTCCATGACGTGGAACGCGTCTTGCGCATTCTGACCGCCAAGGATCGTCCAGTACAGATCGTCTTCGCTGGCAAGGCCCATCCCAAGGACATGGGTGGACAAGAGTTTGCGCAGATGATTTGGCGATTTGCGCATGACGCTGGCTTCCAAGGTCGCGTTGCCCTCATCGAGGAATACGACATGGAAGTTGGGCGCATGCTCACCTCCGGTTGCGACGTCTGGCTCAACAACCCGCTACGCCCCTATGAAGCCAGTGGCACCAGCGGAATGAAGCCACCGCTGCATGGTGGTATCAACCTGAGCGTTCTGGACGGCTGGTGGCCCGAGTCCTACGACGGCACCAACGGCTGGGCGATCGGTGATGGCAGCGAGAACCCGGATAACGAAGTGCAGAACGCGGCTGATGCCGAGAGCCTGTACAGCTTGCTTGAGCAGCAGGTGGTACCTGAGTTCTACGAACTCGGCGCCGACGGTCTGCCAACCAAGTGGATTGCGCGAGCGATCCGCTCCGCTACCACGGTGCCAGCCATCTTCAACACCGACCGCATGGTTGGCGAGTACTTCAAGACCGGCTACCTGCCAGCGTTTGGTGGCGTGAAGGCCTGATTGCACGGGAAACCTGCCCGTATCTCACGCGACAATGTCTCATCACTTCGTGCGACTGATTGTTATTGGACTATTCCCCACGCAGCAAGCAGCATCCCAAGGTCCGGGCCACCCACGATGCCGTCGCCGTTGAAGTCGGCTGTTCCAGGCCCGCCCCACTGCGCCAGAAGCACGCCCAGGTCGGACCCGCCGACCAGCCAGTCGCCATTCAGGTCAAACGGGCTTGGCGCCGACTGGCTAAAGATCACCGACGTATACGGACCGAACCGGAAGTTCCCACTGAACGGCAGCCCGTCGTAGCCGGAGTTGTCCGCGGTGACGTCGGTGGTGGCGTAGTTGCCGTAATCGGCCGAGTAGGCGGTGGAATCGCTGTTGAAGCGCACCCGCCACAGTCCGCCGCGGGGCAGGCCAACGCGGTAGTTGGGGTAGGCAACGTTGCTGAAGTTGGTGAGCACCACCACGTCGTCACCCGCGCCGCCGTTCTGCCACCGATGGAAGCCCAGCACCTTGGCGTTGTTGTTCACATGGAAGACATTGGTAAACGCACCGCTCAACCCGCGGCTGGTGCCGTCCAGATTGCGGCGCAACCGGATCAACGTGCGGTACAGGTCCGTGATCTTGCCGTAGGTCGTGGCCTTGGTCCAATCAAGCGGATCCTCGGCGGCAAAGTACCCATCCTCCAAGAACTCTTGCCCTTGGAAGATCATCGGAATACCTGGAGCGGTCATCACCAGCGCTGCCCCTAACGTGGAGCGCTTACGGCTAAACCAACTACCAGCATTTCCCGGCCAGATGGTCTCTGGAACGCGGCTTCGACCGTTGGCCACTTCATCATGATTCTCGGTGTAGATGATGCGCTGTTGCATCGAGCCGTTGAAGTTCTTGTTGATTGCATCGCGCACGGCATACATGTCGCGCGATGAATCGTTTGCCGCTTCCAGTGCTGAGCGCACTGGGAATGCAAATGAGCCGTCCCATTGGGAGTCAAAGCCAGCGCCGCCAGCGCCCGTGGTCTTGGTGATCCATGCGTTGTCGCCCAGATCTTCAGCCACCATGAGTTTGCCAGGAAACTGTGCATCGGCGGACTGGTTGCACCACTGCAGAATGCTCCAGCCATCGGGAATCTCTGGTCCAGCGTAATCACGGAGACGCATGAACTTGGTGCCATCAAAGCGCAGCCCGTCGAGCCGGAACTCGTCGAGCCACATCATCGTATTTTCCTTGAGATACGTGCGCACTTCGCCTCTGCCGTAGTTGGGACGCGGACCCCATGGCGTACTGGCATTGGCGTCTTCGTAGAAGAAGATGCCACCCGTCGTACTACTGGTGCTCCATCCGTCATACTGCCAGAGATCCATATCCGAGGGTCCAAAGTGGTTGAACACCACATCGCCCATCACGGCAATTCCGCGCTGATGCGCCGCATCCACAAAGGCCTTGAGTGCATCCGGACCGCCGTAGGAACTTTCAACGCTGAATGGGTGCGAAGGGTTGTAGCCCCAACTGATGTCACCCGGGAATTCATTGGTCGGCATCAATTCCAACGCGTTGACGCCGAGTGCCTGCAGGTGGTCAAGTTTGGCGGTTGCCGTTGCAAACGTGCCGGGAAGCGCAGCACCAGTCGGCACATGAAACGTGCCGATGTGCATTTCATATGCCACGATGTTGGTCCACGCCGGCGTCTGGAAATTACTCGACTGCCACGCGTACCCATTCGGGTTGTAGACCACCGAATTACCAACAGAGCTCGTAAGTTTCCGTGCGCGCGCATCATTCTTCCACTGGGTGGTGGCGCCGCGCGTGATAGCAAACTTGTATTGCGCGCCCGCTTGGATGAGCGCTACATCGCGCGACCACCATCCATTGCCCTCGCTCGACATCGGATGGGATGTGGCACTCCAATTATTGAAGGTGCCGCCCACAGCAACGGCTGTTGCATTGGGTGCCCACGTTCGGAACGTCACGCCAAGCACCCCCGGACCATCATTGAAAGGTATTGCACCGATCCCAACGCGCGTGGAAACTTGCGCAGCCGCCGGCATCGCCACCATGGCGGCACCGAGGGCGGTTCCAGCGATCGTTCGAATCGAGATCTTCAAGTGCAGGCTCCAAGGTGAATGGCAGCGGGGCTTATCAGGCGTGAGTGAAAGAGTAGCCCGGCTGCACAGAATCGGAAGCGAAATCGCCCGAACGGGGCGCCAAATCATGGGTGACACGCGGGTAATTCGCTTGAGGTTTCCCCAGCCCCCGGGTTTCAGGACGCACCATGCTCACCATTCGCAGCAGCCCCGACTGCGGGGCTCCCCCGCCGGGCTCCCCGCGGCCCGTACGCCGCTCCGGCCGCGCTTCCCACCCGCGCTCCCCCAAGCCGTCAATGCCCGAACAAGTCCGTCGGTGCAAACATGCCCTTCGCCTCAAAGTGGGCGAGCGCCTCGTCCACCGTTCGGAAGATCTTGGTGGCCGTTTCAGTAATGAACGGACTTGGATTCTTCTTCGGCTTCCACACCACATAGACATCCTTGGTGTGCTCAAAGGCGTGTTGCAATTCCCGCTCCACGCCGCTCGAGAGGCCCGGCTGTCCGTTGGGAAGCTCCGGCACCAAACTGACGATCATGTCCGCCTGATCGATCAATTTAAAGTCACGCATATAGATCTGCCCGTCAATATCTCCAGCGATATCAAGGATCTCACGCACAGGCACGCGCATGGCGGGGCCACCGGCGCGTCCGCCGAAACTATGCGCTTCAACATCAATGAAATCCTTGCCGGTGCGCGCTGCTTCGATCGCGCGATCAAGCAGCAATTTCTCATCCACATCACCTGGATCAAAGGTGACAAAGTGCTTGGCAAGTGCATCGCGGAAGTGGTCGATTTCTGCAAGCACATCCGGCATGTCCATGACATGGCTCATCGGGAAGCTCGGATACACCTTCTTCATTTCCGGCCGAGTAATCAGCCGCAGCGCAGTTTCCACGGTATCGCGTTGGCGACCGCGACTCAAGATGTAGAAATTCTGTCCGCATCCAAGTGCCTGCGCCATCAATTCCGTAGCCAAGATTTCTTCTTCACGCCACACCATGCAATCCTTCAGCGTGGCATCAATGTCATGCTCTTGGTGAAGTCGGTAGTGGACCACTTCAATATTGTCCACCAAGCAGATGAACATATCTGGTTTCAGCATCTGTAACTGATCAAAGTCAAACGCACTGAATAGACCATGTCGCCACCGGAATGTGGCATGCGTATTGATGATCAGGTTGGGATGCGCAGATGCGGGTGATGTTGCAGCAATCACATCCTTGAGCACCGCGCGACGCAGGTTTGCCAAGCGCGACCACGGCAGATCCAAGATGCGTCCCGGACGCACATCAGGCGCTTCCGCGTACATCATGTTGCCAACATTGAACAACTCCACCTTCTTGTGGCGCCTTCCCGCAGCGTCCACTAAGGACTCCAGGTAGGGCTTCTTGTCGACACCGATTTGGCCTGTGATGATCGCGCGCATAAGGAAGGTGATCGTATGGCGATCGTTCGATCCCCGTCGCCCTCACCGCGGTTCCGCCATCACTTCTTGTGAACCAGCAGCACCACCACATGCGCCTCAATGGCACGTCCTTCGCCCACGGCATCCACGCGTTCGTGCGTCTTGCCCTTCAGGTTGAGGTCGGCGGCGGGCACCCCCAAGATGTGGGACAGATTGGCCACCACCTCCTGCTTGCGCCCACCCAATTTGGGGCGCTCGCAAATGACCGTCATATCCATATTTCCAATGGTCCAACCGGCGGCATGCATGCGGCGCACGGCCTCTTCAAGGAATATTCGGCTTGGGCGGCCATCATTCTCAGGCGCGGTGTCTGGAAACAATTGCCCAATATCCGGAGCACCAATCGCACCCAGGATGGCGTCGGTGACCGCGTGCATCAACACGTCGCCATCCGAATGCGCCACTGGTCCGCGATCATGTTCGAAACTCACGCCACCAAGTACAAACGGCCGACCGCTGCCATGCGGCGCGCATGGTTCGAGCCGGTGCAGGTCATATCCATGGCCGATGCGATATTCGGCGGACATCGATTACGTGTCCGGTGACTGGCTGGTGCGAGGCGCACGCGGCTGTGCAACTGCTCCGGGCGCGTCGCTACCAGCTTGCATGCGGTAGGACTCGTCGGGGCGCGCCTGCTCCGGGGCAGGGCGGTAGCTGACAACAATCTTGCGGCACGCGGCGCTTGGGCAACTGAGGATGTTCTCCAGGGTTCCGACTTGCGTCCCCTTCTTCCAGAGCGAGTACATCATGCGTGCCGGGCGGTTGACTGGATCGTCACCACCGTCAGCTTCAAAGTTGAAGGTCAACTGCTTGCCCGGCGGGATTTCCATAATGAAGAACGGCGTGCCATTGGGATGGGTCGGCGAGCGGTCGCAGGAGTTGAGCACCGTCACCGTGGTCGGCAGTAACTGCGTCGACTCATAGGTGAAGCCACCATCGGTGTGCGGCATGAGGCCACCCGAGGTGCTGTAACAGCCCGTCACGAAGGCACTCGCCATGATGACCGAAGAGGTCAAAAGTGCGGTGACCGCCATGCGGCGCGGAAAGGGTCGATCGGTAGCAGCGTTCATAGCCATTTTGTCGGCAATCCTACAGAGACTTCACCAATGCCGCGAAGGAATCGCCCCGGTGCTCATAGTTGGTGAATTGACCCCAACTTGCACAGGCGGGTGACAGGAGCAATACATCGCCGGGTTGTGCCCGTGCGGCGGCCGCGCGCACCGCCTGTTCCAATGTTCCACAATCGACCGCCGGCGGAGCAGGCGCCAGTTGCGGCGCAGTCGCCCCAATCGCATAGAGGCCAGCAAGTTGCGGAGCCAAGTCGCGGATCGCGGACAGATCAACCTTTTTGTCGTAGCCACCAGCGATCAAGTGAATGCGCCGCGGATCAGGAAACGAAGTAACCGCTAAGAGCGTGGCATCCGGGGTGGTGCTCTTGGAATCATTGAAGCAACGCATTCCGCCGTGCGTTCCCACCAGTTCCAACCGATGCGGCAGCGGGCGGAATTCGGCAACTTTCGCCACCAACCGTGCGCGGTCAGGCGTTTGACCCCCCGAGCGGATCGCCGCCTCTGCCGCGAGCACGGCGAGCCGCGCATTCCGGCGTTGGTGCTCGCCCGGTACGTATGGAAGATCGATGGACGTCAGCAATGCCGCACACTCTGCCGCGGTTGGCACCGCCGCGCCTTCCCACCACGTACCGCCCGTTGCGCGCGCAACGTCCGCGGCCGCTGCCGGCTGCTCTTCCGTAAAGAGCGAAACGAACGCATCGCCCGCTCGTTGGCCGCGCCGTATGCCCGACTTGCTCATGACATAGTGTTCAAACGAACCGTGCCAGTCCACATGATTTGGAGCCAGGTTGGTGAGCGCTGCAACGCGCGCCGCCCACGGTTCCAGCCCGGCCCATGCGGCGCCATCGGTGAGCCACCACAACATGGCGCTGGACAGTTCCAGCACCGTCCACTCGCCAGGAAGGCGCGGCGAACTCAGGATCGACCCGCCGATATTTCCGGCAAGTTGTGCGGCGCGCCCGTCATCGTTCAGAATGAGGGCCAGCATGCTCGCGGTGCTGCTCTTGCCAGCACTCCCAGTCACCGCAACCGTGCGATCGCGGTGAAGTGTGTCCACTGCCAGTCTGATTTCCGTGGTCACTGGTGTGCCTGCCGCGCGCGCCGCGCTGAGATACATGTTTGTCCACGGCGTGGGGACGGCGGGATTAGCAATCACCAGGTCTGCGTTCACAAAGTCCGCTTCATCATGGCCGCCAAGTCGCAGCGTCACCGATCCATTGGCAATGGCCCCCGCCAATTCCGCAAGTGGGCGCGCCAACTTCTCAGCCGGATCACGGTCAGTGAGTAGTACGCGTGCGCCGCGCTCCACGAGCCACCGCGTGACTCCCAGTCCACCGCCAAACTGCCCGAGTCCCATGACGGTGACGCGGCTGCCGCTCAGTGATTTCGGAAAGGGCTTCATAGTCTGCATCCGTACATCCAGGGCGCGCCGGTTCCGTGGCGTGCCGCGTCAGTGAGCGAGTATCCGCCGACGTCAGCGCGAAGGCGTGATTGACGGCGACGCGGGCATGTGCCCCAGCAATCCCATCAAATCATCGGAATAACTGGTGAGCGTGCGCCGATCGGTGATCGGTCCAAACGCATCGCCGCGAACGAATTGCCGAACAATGCGATCATCCTCCGGCATCACCGCGGCTTCATCCTTGCTGACGCTGCGAATGCGCTCGTAATCAGCGCGTGGCGCAATCTTCAGGCAGCGCCCCTTATCAAGCATCACCATGCGGTCAGCAATAGTGAAGGCACTATCCATTTCATGCGTCACCACTACGCTGGTCACGCCAAGTTTCTTAGTGAGCGTCAGAATCAGCTGATCAATCTCCGCGCTCGTCACTGGATCGAGACCAGCACTTGGTTCGTCATAGAAAATGATTTCTGGATCAAGTGCCAATGCACGCGCCAGGCCAGCGCGCTTCTTCATGCCGCCGGAAATCTGCGCGGGGAATTTGTCAGCGTGCTCGCGCAGTCCAACGGCTTCCAGTTTCATCTTGACCTGCAGATCAATGAGATCGCCCGGAAGGTCAGTCAGCTCGCGCATGGGTAACGCCACGTTCTCAGCAATCGACATCGACTGATAGAGCGCCGCGCTCTGAAACAGAATGCCAAACCGCTTGCGCAGTGCGTCGAGGTTTGCTTCGCTTGCAACAGCAATGTCTTCGCCAAACAGGCGGATCTTGCCACGCGTCGGAGTAATTGCTCCGATCATCAGGCGCAGCAGGGTGCTCTTGCCGCATCCGGAACCGCCCATGATGACCAGCGTCTCGCCGCGCCGAACTTTCAGGTCCAGCCCGCTGAGTACGGTCTGGCTGCCGAACTGCATGAGCAGGTCGTCAACTTCGATGACCACCTCTTGGTCAGGGGCGGGGGTCTGCGGCTGGCTGCTCGGGGTCGGTGCGTTCATCGTCAGGGAACACGATACGCGTTCCGTCGGG
>CALQCP020000075.1 GCA_943329105.2 Chitinophaga pinensis
GGCGTCCGCGTCCCAGTCTTTGCGTTCTATGAGAAGGACGGCACGTGGGGCATCGAAGGCCACGGCGTTGATCCAACCGTCGAGGTGCTTGATGACCCGGGCGTTATGAAGGGTGGACCGCATTACGGCGGCATTGACCCGCAGATGGACAAGGCTGTTGAACTGCTGCTCGCTGAGTTGGCACGCGCACCGGTCACGCACCCTGCTCGCCCGGCGTACCCGAACCGCTCCGGATTTGGAATTAAACCTGAAGATAAATGAGTAACCCCGGTACCGTGTGAGGATGGATCGCCGTTCGGCCATCATCACCGGTCTCGGCATCATGGCTTCGGCATCGCTCGCGCGACGCGGCGTGGCTGCCGCGTGGATGCGGCGCGATGCGGCACCGCCGAGCATTCCAGGCGATCCAGTACTGCGCCTTGCATCACTCGGACCGTCGGAGCAAGTAGGTGGGCTTCCAACGGCGCCCACATGGTTCGGCGACAGCTTTCCGTCGAACGCCTTGCCATTCCACGCGTGTGAAAATTGCGATGGCCCCGGCACCGCGCCAAGCGAGCATGTTGACGTTGCGATCATCGGCGGCGGGCTCTCTGGACTCGCCACTGCGCATGCGCTGCGTCACCGCAACGTGGTGTTGATGGACTTGCGGCCACGAGTTGGCGGCAATGCGATGGGCGAGTCATGGCGTTCACTCCGCTGGAGCATGGCGAGCGCGTACTTCATGGCCCCCGACCGTGGCAGCGATCTCGACACGCTGTACCGCGATCTTGGCATCGATCATCACGTCCGCGTTGATGACACGCCCACAACGTTCGCATGGAAGGCAATGATCACGCGCGAACTACTCGGCACGAACCCAAGCGCCGCCGAGCGCGAGGGACTCGCTCGCTACCAAGCAGCTGTTGCATTCCATGCGGGGCGCGGCTACCCGGAAATCCCGTTCACCGGCGCACCTGGGCCGAATGTGGCCGCGCTTGATGACATGACATTTCGGGCTCACATCGAATCCGTCTGCGGGACCGTACCGCCGCGGCTGAGCTATGCGCTGCAGGCGTACTGCGCATCAAGCTTTGGCGTGGGCACTGATGAAGTGAACGCCGCTGCTGGATGGAACTTCGTTGCTGCCGAAGAATTCGGACGCTGGGTACTCCCGGGCGGGAACTCGGAGCTCGCTCGCGCGCTGTGGAAACAGTCCGCGCGCACGCCGCACTCAGGCGAACATCACCACGAAACACAGCCTGTTGGTGTCGACTTTCGTCCGCAGTGCACCGTCACCGATATTAAACGCGCGAAGGACGGCGCCGTCATCCGTTGGCGCGATGGCGCTGGCACAGTGCGGCGCCTGCACGCGCGTCATGTGGTGTGCGCCGGCTCCAAGCACATTGTGAAGTACATGATTCCGTGGCTCGCTGAAGACGACAAAGAAAAACTGCAGGCAATGCAGCAAGTGCAGTCCGTGCCGTACTTGGTAGCAAATGTGATTCTGTCGCGACCCGTCCCAGCAAATTTCTACGACCTCTTCGTCGCTGGCGGTTCCACATTTCCGATGGACAGCACCGAGTTCGAAGCCACTCCTGTGATCACCGATATGGTGAACGGTTCGTACACAGGTGCTGATGGCCAAGTGGGTTCCGTGCTGACCATGTACTGGCCACTCCCGTGGCATACTGCTCGCTTTGCAATTGTTGATCCCGCTTCATGGCGCACCTGGGCCGCGCGCGGATCAGAACAAATTGCCGCGCTGCTGCCACTGCTCGGTCGATCGACTGATGACGTTCTACAGGTTCGTTGGACACGATGGGGCCACGCCATGCCGGTTGCCACTCCGGGTTGGTACGCCTCCGGCGCGCCGGAACTTCTGCGCAGGCCGCTCAACGGGTGCGTGTGGTTTGCCAATCAAGACAACTGGCTACTGCCAGCCGTGGAGACGTGTCTCCTGGAAGGTCGCAGCGTTGCCGCGCAGATCAACGCTGCACTCGGGTAAGACCTGAATTGCACACGCCGCACTTAGCGCGGTTGTGCAACATGGTCGCCTGAATCGCTGTACTCGGTGCCGCGAATGCCCTCGCCTGCCCAGCGGTCGTAGGTGCCCCAGCCACCGTGACCTGTAGGAGACGAGTACGGGCCCGCGTTCGGCCCAAGGTTGTTGCCAATCTGCGTGCCCGAACCCCAATAGGCGCCCGGATTGGCAAACTGCTGCGGCGGGTGGAATCCGTTGGGACGTGCCAATGGTGAATACCCCCAGTTTCCGCCAAGGTTGGAGCCCATGCCGGTCCACGAACGGTACGCGGACGCCGGATAGCCATACTCATTTCCCGGGCCGCGGAACGCCGCCGGCGCATCGCCAGCAGCGCCTTGGAACTGCTGATTGATCGCCTGCTGATTCTCAGTGGCCGCCTCAGGAGAAGCGTCGCGACGCGAGCCTTGATTGGCCGCGCTACGGATGCCGGTCTGCCCAGCATTCGCCATGGAACCGCGCGCTGCTGGCCATGAACGCTTGTCGATCGGCTTGGTCCGTTCGGCATTTCGCTTGGAGGCATCCGCAAGGCCCTGCTTCTGCCAGTCCGAGTGATTCTCTGCCCAGCGGTTGTAGTACGGGTGCCACTGATTCATCCACCAGCCCCAGTGATTCCAACCCCACCAGTTGTTCATGCCGTAGCCCCAACCAACGTTCCAGCCGGAGCACCAACCCCATCCGCCCCAACCGTCGCCGGTGAGATACATGGGATTCACATCCGCGCTTCCATAGAACGCGTAGTCATCGTTTGGATCATCCGGCGGCGAGAAGGTTCCGGTCTGCGCGTCGTAGGTTGCATCGCTGCCGTACGTGGCTGGGTACGCGTGGTACGCGCTGCCAGCAGGTGCTGAATACACACGACCCGTTCCGTACACCGGCGTTCCGTCCATCAAGTACGTGCCCAGGTATCCAGGTGAAAATCCAAACGTCACCGTGTCCGGCGTTGCGCCAAAGACCCATACGTATGTGCATGCGTACACCGGGCATGAGGTGGGGAGTGCGTAGATCGCACCCGGAACGGTCTCAGCGAGCGCCCACGGCCCGGTGACTGACGGCGCCATGAACCATGCACCCGAATCGCAGCAATAGGCCTTGCCCTCAAAGAGCAGGACGGGCTGCGAAGCGCCGGGCAACCACTTCACGGTCGACCCTGCAATGGAAGCCCATGCAGTGTTGCCATCCGGCATGCCACCAGCGACGGAGAACTTCGGCTGCGCACCTGCGCGGTTGAGTGTGACGGTACGAATCTCGCGAGCGGCAAGCGTCGCCTCATTGGCTTCATCCGTACCAGGCACTGCAGCGCGTGCACCGTCGTAACGCTTGGTGTGAGGCAGACCCGCAAACTGCGCCGGCACCGCGCCGGGTGACACCGCGCTCCATGCGCCTGTGCCAAGCGAAGCAGTCATGAACCATCGCCCCGCAGCCAACACATAGAACGAATTGCCATCGATGGTCAGCAGAATGCTGTTGGTGTTGTTGACGCACTGCACGCCGGGACCGGCATTACCAAGTACTGGTGGACCATCAATGGAAACCAACACCGTTGGCTTGGTGGCAACCATCACCGTGGCAGGCTTGAGTGCGGGCGCCTTGACCAGTGGCGGCATCGCGGACACCGCCTTTGGCAGCGCAGGTGCAGTGCCGAGTGCAGCCACTACATCAGCCGCTGGCGGCGCGGACGCAGCCACGTATCCACTCTCCATCACCGCGGACGAAACCCACGCTCCACCAACGCGCGTCCACCACGAGCCGTCCTTTGACTTGAGCAATACCGAAGCGGTGTTCGTCACCATGGTCCATCCGGTTGCGCCAAGCGGAGCCATTCGCGGCGCACCGTCGACGGCAATGAGCACGGTGGGCTGCTGCGTCAGGGTGATCGCAGGCACTTCCGTCACCACGCCCGGCGTTGAACTGCCGCGTGCATTCACCAGCCGCATGTTCTGTAGCAAGATGGGGCGAGTGGTGGTCATCGCCACCACGTAGAGCGCCTGCGACAGGGCTTTCACATCGGCGTCGGACGCTGGCTTGCCGTCGATCGTGAACGCGCGCACTGCAAACTGATTGATCTCTATTTCGCCGGGAACGTCAGCGGCCATCATCTCGGCCTGCAACTGCGCATCGCCAGTGACCGTCTTGCCATCAGCGCCGTCCATAGAAACCTGCGTGACCAAGTACGCGCGCGCGCCGTCGATGCCGGTGACACGCGGCTGAAAGACCCGGTAGGTCTTGCCGTTGGAAGTAATGTCCTGCGGCCAGAGATTTGGGTGCGCGGGCATGGCTGGAGTTTGTGCGGGGGCAGCACTGCTCCCAGCCGGAGTAGCGGGGTTACCCGCCGGAGGCGCGGGATTGCCAACGGCTGGCGCCTGGATGGGTGCAACGAAGGCGATGGAGAGGCTGACGAGGGTGGCGGCGATTGTGGGGATCATGTGGATCATGTTGTTCCAAGAGGCGCGGTACATGCACCAAGCGGGGCAAAGTCTACCGCCACCGATGGTGCTGACATTGGCGCGCCCGGCCCCGCGAAACTCACTGACGCCGCGATTCGTGCCGCGCCACCAGTGGATCCCATTCCGGCCCGAACGCCCACTGGTAATTGCGCCATCGGCCGATGGACGAACGATTAATGGGCGATTGCACCTGCGCATGGCTCAGTGTGAACGCCACGCGCGTGTTCTCCTCGGGGCGGAGCACTTCGTCCGTCAACTCCAGCCCCATCATTCGTAGGCAACGCGCAGCGTTCTCCGCCGGCGCATCCACTAAGTCTTCGTAGTAGACCACTTCATGCGGCAGCCCAAGCGCAGCAAGTGCGTTCGGCAGAATGGCATCACGCGCCTCCATCAGTTGACGGATTGATTCCAGTGATGCCGTCCAGCCGTCGTTGATTGGATGGAAATACGAAAGCAGGATGCTGATCGCCGTATCGCGCGGATCACGCAGCGCGGTGATGCACCGCGTACCCGGAAGCACGGCGGCAATCGCTGGAAGATGTCTCCATCCGCGCAGGTTCTTGTCGAACATCCACGACGCCCCGGGACGCTTGCGTCGACGGGCGTCACTCAGAAAGTCGCGCTGCAAATCATTGGCCTCTACGCGGGTGAGCCGAGCGAGGCCCTTGCCATCGCGCAAGGCAGACGTCAATGCATCGCCAAGAAGGCGCGTCCCTTCAAACTCACCGATGCCACTGATCGCCGGATGTCGGTCGAGCATTTGCTCTAAGAGCGTGGTGCCGCTCCGAGGCATAGCGATCACCATGGCCAGATCCTCCACTCGATCAGCTTGCGGCTCGAACCACCGACCGCCCTTGGCAAGTAACTCGCGCTGCATGCGGAGTGGACCGAGCGCGCCCTCAAGGTCAAACGGTGCGCCCGTATCAGCATGCACGCGCTGCGCCAGTGCAAATGCCTCTTGATAGCGCCCCGCCTTATCAAGCATGCGCACCGCATCAAACCCAGCCACGCGGCGCACGGCTGGCCAAGGCGCCTCGGTAGCCACCTGCATGAACGTTGCGAGCGAGCGTTCCGGGTCGGCCGCCGCATGGGCGCGCGCAGCGTGGAACGCGTAACGCAGATCATCCGACCACGAAACTGGGCGCGCCACTTCATCGCGCAATTCTTGGATGCGGTTAGCGATGTACAGCGTGTCGCACAATGCCATCCACGCCTCGCGCGCATCTGGACTGCGACCCCGTGCCACGGCACGAAGGCGTTCCGCTGATCGATCCATGCGCCCGAGTTGCTGATCTATCCGACCACCCATAAACCGGACACGGTCATCGGCGGGTGCGAGTGCAAACGCTGTATCAAGCGCACGGTCCGCAGCGTCCACGTTTCCCAGCATGGTGTGCGCCTGAGCCGCGCAGAGCCACGCAGCGACATTGCGCCGCGTCTTTGCACACAGGCGCTCCGCCGAGCGCAGGGCATCGGCCGGACGCCCGGTGTTCAGCAGTTGTTCGATCTCAGCGATGGTTCCGGCGCTCATGAGGGCAGGATACGAATCTTGCGCTGGGTCGACGATCCCTGGGTACGCCCGCGTGTTCCTATGAGTTTCAGGTAGCCGACTCAAAAAGTTACATATAGCCGATGTAAAAGGTTTCAAATAGACGCACCTAAAGGTTACAATCAGCCGAATGTCAAATCATCCCCCACTGCCACGGCTTGCCGAAAGCGCCTTGACCGAAGCCCTTTCGGACACGCCGGTGGTACTCGTCCACGGTCCGCGGCAATGCGGCAAGACGACGCTTGCGAAGCAGGTTGGCGAACGCCTTGGATTCGCGTACTTGAACCTTGATGATGATGCGGCGAGGCGCGCCGCGCAGGACGATCCCGCCGGCTTCGTGGCGCGGCTTCCAGAGCGCGTGATCATTGACGAGGTGCAACGGGCGCCCGAGATCTTCCTGCCGCTCAAAATGGAGGTCGACCACCGGCGCAAGCCTGGTCGCTTCCTGCTCACCGGCTCTACCAATGTGCTCCTGCTGCCAAAGATGGCTGACTCGCTCGCTGGCCGGATGGGCTCGATCCGACTCCACCCACTCGCGCAGTGCGAACTGGAGCGGCGGGAGCCAACGCTCCTGCGGACGCTCCTGCGAGGTGATTTCAAGATGCGTACTTCTCGGCGTCTTGGAGAGGAACTTGCTGCACGTGTCGCAGGCGGCGGCTTTCCTGCTGCGCTCGCTCGAAAGTCACCCGCGCGGCGAAAGCAGTGGTACGCGGATTACGTTGATTCACTGGTGCAGCGCGACGTGCGGGACCTTGCGCGGATCGGCTCCCTCAACTCAATACCGAAACTACTGAAGTTGGCCGCTTCGCAGACGGCCCGGTTGATCAACGTGAGTGAGCTTGCAGCACCGTTTCAGATAACGCGACCAACGATCCGCGACTACGTCACGCTGCTCGAGCGCATCTTCATTCTGGAAGAGTTGCCGCCATGGCACAGCAACCGTCTCAAGCGACTCGTAAAGACACCAAAGCTCCACGTCACCGACAGCGGCTTAGCGTGCGCGCTGCTTGGTCTGTCGCCAGCGGCGCTGTGGGAGGACCGCGAGGCGCTTGGCCAGTTGCTCGAGACATTCGTCTTGGGCGAACTGCGACGCCAGTCCTCAGCATTCGATGACGGAATCGAGTTTTCGCACTTCCGCGATAAGGATTTAGCCGAGGTGGACATCGTGCTCGAGCACTCCGGCTCGCGCATCAGCGGCGTGGAGGTCAAGGCATCGTCCACTGTGCACCCGACCGATTTCCGAGGCATGCACCGCCTGCGTGAGGCAAGCGGAAAGCGGTTCGTCTGCGGCATCGTCCTGTACGACGGCGAGGTCACCGTGGGATTCGGCGAGGGTATGTTCGCGGTGCCGATCGCCGAACTGTGGCGTTGATTGACACGTGGGCCAAGCCAAAAAAGAACCAGGGCGACCCATACGGGTCGCCCTGGTGTCATTCGTATCTCAGATCGTCGGTGCGGTTTAGGCGCGGCGACGACGGCTGCAGAAGCCTGCGAGTCCCAAGAGCGCAATGGCGCCTGGGGCTGGAACTGCGGTCACGCCGAGCAGCGTGATGGTGCCGGTCCAGGTGCCGGAGGTGCCAGCAGCACCGTAGCCGTTACCGATCCAGATGGACTGGGTTGGATTGGCGGCCATGTTGATGCCGGTCGTGAAGTTCACGGTGCCGGACACGGTGGTGCCGGGGGTGCTTGAGCCGCCGTTTGCCCAGCTGTAGCGCTGCAAAGCGCTGAGGTTGCTAAAACCACCAACCTGCAGCAGTCCACCAGTGCTGAGAGGCGCTGCGTCCATGTAGACGCACAGGTCGTCTCCGTAGGTGTAGCTCGTCGACGCGTTCAGCGTCGCATTGACAGTAGCGCCCGTCAGGGTGCCAGTGAGGCTGCCTGCTGCGTAGGCTTCGGTGAAGTTGAAGCCCGTCCATGTCTGGTTGGTGAACGAGAAGGTCACGTCAGCTGAAGCAGCTGAAACGAGAGCAGCAGCGGCGATGCCGGAAGCGATGAAAGTCTTCATGTTGTAAATCCTGAAATAAGGGAAACGGGAAGGGAAAGAAAGGGAATCAAAACCGATCAGGGGAAGGGGCCCTGCTGATCTGAGAAGACAATGCCCCCGATTCGCGCTCATGCAAATCGATTGTGCAAATTTCCCACCACTCCGCAGGGTAAAGTCCCCCTGCCGATGCCAGCAACCCCTGAAATCCCTGATTTAGACGCTTTGCTGGCACGCAGGGCCTTCGGGGAAGTGCTCCAGAGAACCCAAACCAGCCTGCGCCGGAACCCAAGAGACCTGCGGGCCTGGCACGCCCAAGCGCGGGCAGCCTTCGCCTTGGGGCGCCTCACAGTGGCGGATGAGGCGGTTGAACGCGCCATACGCCTGAACGGGGCGTCCCACGATCTTGCCCTGCTGCGCGCCATCATTGATCACCGGCTCGGCCGGAGCGATGCTGCCATTGACCGCCTGCGCGGGCTGATCGCCAAAGGAGCACCGAACACGGTGGACGCCACCATGGCCCTTGCAGAAGTGCTTCACCGCGCCGGGCGTCGCCAAGAACTGCAAACCCTTGTGAGTAGTGGCGGCAACTGGCTTTCCGACCCACGCGCGCAGATATTTACAGCGCGCGTCACCGCACTGACGGACCCCGCTGGCACCGCGGACCGCCTGGAAGCCTTTGCACGCAGCGAGGCGCTTGCCCTGGCACGCCGCATCGCCGGCTTCGACGCCGTCCGCATGCTTGACGCTGCCGGCGAGTACCGCCGCGCCTTCGCATTGGCAGAACACCTGCACGCCACCACCGGCGAGCAGTTTGACGTTCAAGGCGTGATTGCCGATGCCAACGCACAATCAGCGCTGCTCACCCGCGGCAAGCCATGGTTCACGCCACGCGCGCCCGCAGTGAATGGTGTTGCGCTGGTTGTTGGCATGCCCCGCAGTGGCACCACCCTGCTTGAACAGATGCTTGATCGCCATTCCGCGGTGACCGGTATCGGTGAGTACGACGGAATCAACACGCTTGGTACTGCCGTCATTTCTGCTGGCGCATGGCCAACCGGACTGGCCATGCTGCCCACTGATGAAGCACTCGCCATGCAGCAGAACTACCTGTCCGGCATCGCTTCCATGCGGCGCGGCAATACGCAGTGGATGTTCGACAAGTCACTGCAGACCTGGCATTGGCTGCCCGCTGTCGCCGCCGTCATGCCGGGCGCCGTGTGTTTCCACATCATGCGCGAACCGCGCGACACGGCGGTGAGCCTGTTCCTCTCGAACTTCCATCCAAAGAACGTCGGTTGGACAAGTTCGCTCGAAAGCATCCGCCGCATCATCGCCGCCGAACGGGCGCTGGTACCGCAGGCGTTGCAAGCGCTTGGAATACCGCACGAATCGATCGTCTACGAGGAGTTGGTTGCTGATCCACGCGGCCACATGGAGCGGTGCCTGAAGCGCATGGGATTGGCTATGGAAGAGACCGTCCTTGCGCCGGAA
>CALQCP020000076.1 GCA_943329105.2 Chitinophaga pinensis
AGACGTTCGCTGAGCTCTGGTCCATAGCGATCCGCAAGCGCCGAGCGCGCGATAGCCCGCGCTTCACCAATGCGAGTGAGATTCACCTCCCGCAGCGCGGCGCAGATGGAATCAGAGAGCCGCAAGCATGCAAACGGCAGTTCATCAAGTGCGGATCGGCACCCCAGCGCAACGCCCATGGCTTGCACGACTGCCTGACCGCTCGATGGTGCGCTGCCAATCGCGTGAACAATTTCACGGCGCGTGAGCCCGCGTTCCACGCGCGCCACAACGCGACGGGCGCCACCATTCACCCGGAGGCATCCGCTGACATCAAGCACGATGAGGGGCGGCAGCGATGCCGGCAGCCCATGCATCGGCAGCGATGCCGGCATGGTTCCCATCGCGCGCGGCAGCCGCGATGACTTTTGCGCCCGCTCTACAGAGCGTTCGACATCTTCAACATGAACACGCGGCGTGAATCGCATGCACCAGAGTGCCATGCGATGGAGCATGGCGGGGGATCGCGTCCACTCGGGAAGCACAATCGCGATGAACCATGGAACAACAGTGGGCGGCATTGATGAATCTCACCTTGGGATCACGCAGCGCCTCGGCCATCATTGCCACGCGCCCAACGTGCGCCGCGGCTGGTGACTCGGTCGTGCGAACGCGAGCGAGCGATGACACCAGCGCTTGGATCGGCGCTCTCCGTATGTTCCAAGGCGCGCAACTCCTGAGCACTCCGCAAGGCGTGATCTGCAATCAATCGCTCGCCACGCATGGCGCGTCTTCGCGCAGCTGCCGCCTCGCGCACGGGCGGATCGATCACCCCCTGCCACTGCCAAGAATGCGTCGCTTGTGCGCTGCATTCGCTGGAAATATGCATGGATGCCCCCTTGGCACGCTCGAGCGTCACTTGCCATGTGGGCTCGGGCGGAATACGTGCCATCAGGAAATCGATAGCGCGCTGCTCCAGTCCATTGCGCGGATCCTCAAGTGATGCGCAGACCGTATCCGCGATGAATTGCGCTTCAAAGCGAGCGTCCGCCGCACTTTGCTTGTCCAGCGCTCGTAACCACGGCGCGCGTTCGGTCATGCTGCGTGCAGTTCGCTCCGCGCGTTCCACCATCCAGCGTGTGGCGCATGCTGTCAGCACACCGCGGCGCGCACCACGGCGATGTTCTGCTCCGCGCATCGAAAGGAGACACGTGTCGGACGCTGCAAGTTGCAATCGACGCGTTGCAGCAAGATCAAATCCACGTCCATCGGCAATCACTGCGCATACACCCGGGCAGCGCACCGCTTGTTCGATCGCCCAGAGTCGCGCGCCGGGATCGTGCGCTGGTACATCAACCAAGAGCGAACGATCGTGCAGTCGTGCATCCGGCCACGTGCGCGGGACCGGCTGACCAAACATTCCAGCGATGGGCGCGCGCAGTCCGCGCACCAGCGCATCGGCTGACGGCCACGCCTCACGCCCCACCCACACCACATGTCGATGCGCACCCACGCGATGTTGATCGTCATGAAGGATCGCGTTCCATGCCAGTTGCACCAGCACCGCACGTACCTCGGGCAGTGCACCCCACCACTCGTGCAGCCCCGCGGGCGCAATGCCGCCCCCAAGCGCGGCATCGATCGCTGTCCACCCGGTAGCGATATGAATGGGACGATCGGCCACCGCTTGCCCACGACCTTCCAATGCACCAATGCGCTCCGCCAACGCCGCGCGTACGGCGCGGCGTTGCTCGGTGCCTTCGGATGGAAGTGAATAGCCCATGGGATTTATTGTACGGTGTTTGTTAGGATACTATCGGCGCGACACCACGTCCAACAACAGGCGTTCACAAAGGCAAAAAGAATCCTTCCCCGCGCCGCACCCGCACGAATTAGCCTGAGCTGCATAGGTCACCCCTCATGCATCACACCAATCGATTCGTCACCCTCGCTGCGCTCCTCATGACTTGCACCGCGACCGCGGCACCACGGCTGCAATCCGCGCGCCCTGGCCCTGCAACGCAACCAGCCGCAACACCAGGTCCGAAGACCGCCGCCAAAGCGGCCGACAAGGTGGTGGACAAGAGTGCGCCGACGCCGGCGCCGACGCCGGCGCCGACGGCGCCGCCGACGCCTATAGCGACGCCAGCGACAACGCCTGCACCAACGCCTGTGCCAACGCCGACACCAACGCCAGCACCAGCACCGACGCCTGCGACAACAACGACACCAACGCCTGCACCAGAGCCAGCGCCCACATCGACACCTGCACCGACGCCGACGCCGACACCGACATCCGAGCCGACACCAACACCCGCGCTCGAGCCCGAGTCAACACAAACACCAACTCCCGCACCCGACGCTCCACCCGCCACCATCCCTGAGGCCGCGCCGACCGACACCGCCACACCGGATGAATCGACCCCGCCGACCGACGCGCCGACCGCCGCACCGGCCACGCCAACTGTCCCCGCCACATCCGCCGACCCCAACGTCCCCCCTGCATCCGTCGCCGCCACTGCCCCCACCGCTCCCGCCCCCGATCATGACAACGGCGAAACGCTCTGGCCGCAGACCGCCACAGTGGACGCAACTATCTACACGCTCTACACGCCGCAGTTTGAATCAATCTCCGGAACGCGCGCCACCGCACGCGCCGCATTCAGCGTGGAAATCACTGGAACGCCCGCTATCTACGGCGCAATGTTCTTCACCGCCGACCTGGATAACGATCTCGCCGCTGGCCTGATCGAAGTCTCCAACATGCTGGTGCAACACTCGCAACTCTCCAACAATTCGGATGCATCCGCTGCTGCCGCCGAGTTGCAGAAGATGCTCTTTGGCGTGACATTCACGGTGAACCGCGCAACGGTGATGCAGAACATGCAAGTGGCTAAGGACCAAACTTCAACGCGCGCATCACTCAGCAATGCGCCGCCAAAGATTCGTGTCATTGGTCATGCCGCTGTGCTTCTTCTGCTTGATGGCAAACCCGCGCTGCGCGAACTCGGCGATAGCGGCATCGGCCTTGCACAAAACACTCCTTCGCTGCTGGTGTTCGATAAAGCAACGCGCACGTGGTTCACGCGGATCGGTACCGATACCTGGTTGCACTCCTCGCGATACACGGGTCCATACATTGCGGGCAAGACGCCTTCTGCATCCGCACTGAAGACCATCGCTGCAGCACTGCCAGAGCGTCACCCCGCCGCCGTGCCAACCATGCCGCCACCCGCTGGCAAGACGCCAGAAGTGATCGTCAGTACGTTACCCATGTGCCTGGTGAGTATCAATGGGCAACCGAACCTCACCCAAGTAGCCGACGGACTGTTCGCCGTTGCCAACGCCAATTGCGATCTCTTCACTACCAGTGCGGACAACGCCTGGTGGCTCTTGGCATCCGGGCGCTGGTTCACATCCACCGACCTCATGAACGGACCATGGACGTACAGCAAGCCCGCGTCCATTCCAACATCGTTCGCACAGATTGATCCGCATGGAACATGGGGCAACGTGCTTGCTTCCGTGCCCAACACGACGCAAGCCACGGAGGCCGTCTATCAACAGACCATCCCACATGTGGCAACGCTCGATCGCGCACTTGCCAAGGCGAAGCTCTCCACCATCGGCGGCCCCGCGCGCTTCCAGCCCATCGCCGGCACCACCATGCAGTACGCCGCGAACGCCAGCTCGCCACTCATCTATTGCAAGGAGTTGTATTACCTGTGCGATACCGCCGCATGGTTTGTTGCAAACGCACCGAACGGACCGTGGGCACTCTGCGACGCCGTGCCTGAAGAAATCTACAGCATTCCTCCAAGTTGCCCGATCTATGCGGCCACCTACGTGCAGGTCTACAACTCCGACGCTGACAGTGTGACTTTCGGTTTCACCGCTGGCTACATGAATAGCTACGAGAACGACGGAACGGTGGCGTACGGCACCGGCTACACCTATCCCGGTTCGATCGGCGCGCAGGACTTGGTATTGGGCAACAACTCCGACATCACCGACGATGACACCTGGGACACTTACGGCGGCTATCCAAACACCTACGGGTACTGGCCAAGTTACGGAGATGACTTCGGCGGTTGGGGTTTCTACGGATACCCCGGTTGGGGCGACTACGGCCTCTACCCCGGCGCCTATTGGAGCGGCGATGGTTGGTGGGGCGGCGGCCGCGGCTTCGGCGTTGGCTTTGCGCTGGGTATGGGCTTCGGCGATGCGTGGCGCTGGGGCTATCACCCATGGGGCTGGCGCGATGGCAGTGGCTGGTGGAACAATCATTGGGGCGGCGCGTATCGGCGCGGCTGGGACAGCGCCGCTCGCAGTTACAACCGCGCCGGCGCTGCCGGCGATATCAGTCGCTACGGACAGATTGGTCCGTACCGAAAGACCACCGCCGGCGCGAACCGTGCTGAAGACAACGCCGCACGCGATGACGCGGCGTGGCATCACGCGGCAAACGGGAACGACAATGTGATGACCAATCGCAACGGCCAAGTGACGCAGCGTCGCGGCGATCAGATGTACACGCGCGCCGACGGTGCGTGGCAAAAGTCTGATGGAGACGGAAACCGCACGAATGACGGCCAAGCAGCCGCAGCAAACGGTGCCACCGGTGCACGCAAGAATCAAGCAGCCGCACGAACCCCGGATGGATCGTGGCGCGATGGCGCCGCTCGCGCGGGCCAACGCAATGGAAGCGGTAACTTCCAAGAGCGAGATGATTCACCAATGGCATCGTCACAAGCTCGCAACACCAACTCAGACGGATTCCGCCCCGACCCAAACCACAACTTTGATGGCAGCCCGCGCGGTGCGTTCGCGCGTGGCGAAACCAACTACGTTGCTCGCGGCAACGGCGGCACCAATGACACCAGCGCTCAACAAGGAAACGGCGCCTCCGAGGGCGGACCCTATCAACGCGGCGGTAATTTCAACGGCGGCGGTTGGGGTATCAGCGATCAAGGCGGCACCTACGCACAACGTTGGGGCAATGACTACGACCGCGGACTACCCGGCTTCAACCAAGACACCGGTTGGTATGACCGCACCGTCTCGCGCCCGGTCAATCCGTACGGCTACGGATATGGAGGATGGTCGAACGGGTACCGCGGCTATGGACAGCTCAGCGGTTGGGGCGGCATGAATGGGTACGGCGGCATGAATCGCGGCGGCATGGGTGGACGTGGTGGCGGTGGTGGTGGCGGTCACGGGCGGTGACAGCGAGCAGTAAGCGTCGCATCGGTCGCATCCATCCCCGCTACGCATCGTCACGGTCGCAGTAAATCATCCGTCACATCGTTCACGCCCGTACAACCGGCGAGCGCCAGTGTGACGTCCAGCTCGTGCGCCAGAATGGCAAGCACGCGGGACACACCCTCTTCGCCACCAGACGCAAGCCCCCAAAGAATCGGTCGCCCCACGCACACCGCCTGCGCACCGAGTGCCAGCGCGCGAAGAATGTCCGTACCGCGACGGATACCGCCATCAACCAACACCGGCACGCGTCCCGCGACCGCATCAACACAGTGCGGAAGCGCTTCAACCGTGGCGGGCGCTCCATCAAGTTGACGACCGCCGTGGTTGGAAACCAAGATTGCTTTCGCACCAAGCTCCACGCCGCGTGCTGCATCTTCGGCGCGACAAATGCCCTTGAGGATCACGGGCAGTGGCGTCGAATCGCGCAACCACTCAAAGTCTTTCCAAGTCAGGCTTGCATCAATCGTCCACGCCAGCGCCTCATGAATGCCGCTCCCGGTGTGTCCGGTTGGTCCACCCGGTCGTTCCAGATGAACGATGCTCAGGCCGTCCGGCACACGGAAGTGATTACGAATGTCGCGCTCGCGGATGCCCCACACCGGGGTGTCCACGGTCAGCACCAGTGCATCGCACCCCGCTGCGTGAGCGCGTTGCGCCAACTCGCGCACGGCGCCTCGATCACGGCCGATGTACATCTGCATCCACGTGCGCGCGGATGGGTCAATTTCGGTTGCCGCGGCGCGCACATCTTCAATAGTGGTGGTCGATAGGCTCGAAAGAATCATCGGCACATCAGCACGCGCGGCGGCGCGGGCTGTGGCTAATTCACCATCCGGGTGCGCCATCCGGTGCAGCGCAGTCGGCGCGATACACAGTGGCATGGATGCCTCACCGCCCAAAATGGTGGCACTGCTGGACCGTGCTGATACATCGCGCATCACGCGGTACCAAATCCGTAGGCGCTCCCACGCGGCACGATTCTCATGCATGGTGGTTTCGGCCCACGCACCGCTGCGGAAATAGTCGCGCGGCAAGACGCGGAGCACCTCAAACGCATGGCGTTCAAAGTCATCAAGGCTGACGAAATCTGAAAATACACCTGTCATGCACTATTGATGGTACGCCTTCCGCCATCGCTCGGCTCTACCCTATCGCTATGCGAATCGTCCTCTTGCGCGCGATCTGTACAGCCAGCCTCGTTGCCATGCCGTTGGGATGCGATCACACACCATCTCCTGCGGGACCCGGCTACGCACAGTCCGAAGCAAGCGCGGACGGTATTGGCCGCACTTATTACGGACGAGAAATCGCTGCGTTCATGAGCCACCAAGGAATCTATTGGCTCGAACGCGGAACACGCGAATCGGAAGAGCGGACGGATCTCCTGATGGACGCGTTGAATCTGAAGCCGGGCATGACGGTTGCAGACATCGGCGCGGGAAGCGGCTACTTCACCGTGCCCATGGCCACGCGGGTTGCGCCGGGAATCGTGTACGGCACTGACATCCAACCGGAGATGTTGGCATTTCTTGAAGCGCGAGCACGCACGGAAAAACTCACCAACATCAAGGGCATTTTAGGAGACACCGGTGATGCAATGCTGCCGGTTGCAAGCGTTGACTTGGTGCTGTTGGTCGATGCGTATCACGAGTTTGATCAGCCACTGGAAATGATGACTTCCATTGCGCGTGCTCTGAAACCTGGCGGTCGTGTGGCGCTAGTGGAGTACCGCGGTGAAGATCCAGAGGTTCCTATCAAGCCGCTGCACAAGATGACCGAAGCGCAAGCACGCCGAGAGCTTGAGGCCGCAGGGCTCATATGGATCCGCACCGATGCGCGGCTTCCGCTGCAGCACCTGATGTGGTTCGGTAAGTTTCCCTCAGACGCGTGACCGGCGGGCGGGCGGCTTTTACGTGCATCGGGTGGGGCACAAAAATTTTCAAAAATGCCAAGAATGGTGATCTATGGCGAGCACGCCTCACGCCTTTAGGAGAGAGCGATGTGCTCTTCACCCTCAGGACTGAATATCAAGTATCCCCGTTCCGGAGCTCATAACTTCGTCCCTTCTTACAGAAATGAACCACATGATGAACACGCTTACCTGCATCACCGCCACGACCGCCTTTGTTGCCATCGCATCCGCAAACGCCAGCGTGAACACGCTCACCTTTGAGGGGGTTGGCAACTACAACCCCGTTGGTGACTTCTACAACGGCGGAGCCGGTACAAACTACGGCGTCGAATTCGTCGGTAACTCACTAGGAATTGTCGCTGTTGAGGCGGGCGGTTTCGGCAATTTCACCAACGCCCCCAGCATGCCAACAATCCTCTTTTGGCTTGACGGACCAGCCACGACCATGAATGTCGCAGCAGGCTTTAGTGGCGGGTTTTCCACCTACTACACAAGTACGGATACCGCAGGATCGATCGACATTTGGAGCGGCCTCGACGGCACTGGCAGCATCCTCGCCACCTTGAACCTGATTGGACTTGGTACCGACAACACGCCAAATGCCCTGTACGACCGCTGGGCTCTCGTCGGCGCTGCATTCGTCGGCGAGGCGAAGTCAGTCACGTTCACCGGCACTGCCAACCGCATCGGTTTCGACAATGTCACCTTCGGTAGCGCCATCCCAGCGCCAGGAGCCCTTGCGCTGCTCGCAGCAGCGGGCTGCTCAACGCGCCGCCGTCGCGCCTAAGCCTTGACGCAACTCACTCCCACGCGGAGAGAACTCAACCAATCCAGCGCGCCCGCCGTTCATCCGGCGGGCGCGCTGCGTTTATGCAAGCAGCGCGTTGACGACGTTGCCTTTGACATCCGTCAGGCGGTAATCGCGGCCCTGCGATCGGTACGTCAAGCGCTTGTGATCAAAGCCCAAGAGGTGCAGCATGGTGGCATGTAAATCATGCACATCCACCGGATTCTCAACGATGTTGTACGAGTAGTCGTCCGTCTTGCCGTAGGTGATGCCCGGCTGCACGCCGCCGCCGGCCATCCAAATGGTGAAGGCACGTGGGTGATGATCGCGCCCATAATTCTCCTTGGTGAGCTGCCCTTGGCTGTACACCGTGCGACCAAATTCACCTGCCCACAAGACCAGCGTGTCCTCCAGCATTCCACGCTGCTTCAGGTCAGTGACCAACGCCGCCTGCGCGCGATCAACAGCGTTGCATTGCTGACGGAGTTCGCCAGGAAGGTTGTTGTGCTGGTCCCATCCGCGCATGTATAGCTGGATGAAACGAACATCACGCTCAGCAAGCCGTCGCGCCATCAGGCAGTTTGCTGCAAAGCTTCCGGGCTTACGCACATCCGGACCATACATCTCAAGCGTGGCTTCGCTCTCGTCACTGAAGTCCGTAAGTTCCGGCACCGACATCTGCATGCGGTAAGCCATCTCATGTTGCGCAATGCGAGTGCGCGTCTCGGTATCAAGTGAATCTTCAAACTCCTCAGTGTTCAGCCGCGTCACCAGGTCCAACATGCGCCGCCTGTCGGTGCGGCTCACGCCATCCGGATCACGGAGGTGCAACACGGCATCGCGGCCAGCGCGCAATCGGCAGCCTTGATGTTCGCTTGGTAAGAAACCGCTGCCCCAGAAGCGCGCGCTCAACGCCTGCATGTTTCCCGCGCCCTGGGTGATCATCACCACGAAAGACGGAAAGTTGGAATTCATACTGCCAAGGCCGTAACTGGCCCAACTGCCGAACGACGCGCGGCCCGGCTGCTCGGAGCCTGTCTGGAAGAAGGTAATGCCAGGCTCATGATTGATGGCATCAGTGTGCATCGAGTGCACAAAGCACAGATCGCCGGCCACTCGTCCGGTATTTGGAATGAGTTCCGAAAGCATGATCCCGTCTTGACGATTCGAATAGCGGTCGAAACGGAACTTGCTCGGCGCGACCGGGAACCGGCTCTGCCCGCTGGTCATGGTGGTGATGCGCTGACCATTGCGAATGGAATCGGGCAAATCCTCATTGAAACGCGCCAGCAAATTCGGCTTGTGGTCGTAGAGGTCAAGCTGACTTGGCGCGCCCTCCATGTGCATGTAAATCACACGCTTCGCCTTGGGCGCAAAGTGAGGTCCGGAA
>CALQCP020000077.1 GCA_943329105.2 Chitinophaga pinensis
CAATCTGCAGTGATGCGGTACGTATTCGGCAAGTGTTGTTCAACCTTGTTGGAAACGCCGTGAAATTTACAGACCACGGATCGGTGCGAGTGGTGGTGTCGGCGCAGCGATCGGGTGCGCGCATGGAGACGCGCATTGCGGTGCATGACACCGGCTGCGGCATGTCCGATGAGACCATCTCGAAACTCTTCAAGCCGTTCTCGCAGTTTGATACGAGTTACACACGACGACACGGTGGAACTGGGCTTGGATTGGCCATCAGTCTCCCCTGGGCGAAGCTACTCGGGGGCAGAATCGACGTGGCCAGCGAACTTGGGCGGGGCAGTGTCTTTACGTTAATCTTTGAGGCCGAGGTCGCCGAGCCAGCGCCGGTGTTCCCGCTGTCGACGCCGTCACCGGCAGCACCCCGCAGTGCAAATGGTCCACTGACTGGTAAGAACATCCTGCTGGTGGAAGACAGCATTGACTCGCAGCGGATTCTGTCCGCGCTGATGTCGCTGGCGGGTGCGCATGTCGACATTGCATCGGATGGATTGAGCGCGGTAGCGCGCTTTGATGGCGTCTACTGCCCGGACTTAGTGATCATGGACGTACAGATGCCTGGTATCGATGGGATTGAGGCAACGGAGCGCATTCGTGCGCTCGGTTACCGCGGTCGGATGGTGGCGCTTACCGCGGCAGCGCTCGGTCTGGAGCGTGACCGCGCTCTCAAAGCTGGCTGTGAGGGGTTCTATTTGAAGCCCATTTCCCGCGCCGACCTGTTGGCGATCTGCATTGGAAATCAGGCGACGCCGGATTGACGTGAGCGCGCGGTGGGCCGGCTGGATTTACAGAAATTCCGCAGTAATTTCGGTTTCGGTTGCGGTGATCGTTACCCTGCGGTGATGGTGGGAAATTCAACAATTCGTAGGTGTTTGTTGGTGGCGCTGCTGCTCGGGGGCATCGCTGCGCTTTCGTATGGGCGCTCCGTTGATGGCGACGCGAAACCCAAAGGTGCGGGCAAGGGTGTTGTTCCGGCCGCGCCTGATTTTCCGATTTCGCTACCCACCGGTGCCATGGTGCCGGAGGTGGTGGTTTTGCCAGCGGTGCCGCCAGATGTATTTGTGCGTCGTGTGATGGCCCTGACGCGCACGCTGCAGTGCCCACGTTGCACAGGAACTGGTACGAAAGTGACGCGGCATCGAGACCTGACGGCGGCGCGGGCGGTCCCCACCATGCGTGAGACGCGTGAAGACTGCGGAGCGTGCCGGGGCACGGGCTTCAGTTTGAGTTCCGCGCGCGTGAGTCCCGTATTGGACAGTTTCATTCCGTTGCTTGGGGCTACCGATCCCGACGCGCCCGCCACGGCCAAGCTCCTTGACAAGGCGCGAACGGCTCTGGAGCGCCTGGGGTGTTCCGGGGAACTTGTGGAGCGAGTGACGGCGACTGCCAGAAATGTCGTTGAAAGTGGGCGAAGTCCACAGCAGGGCGCCCCATGTTCCGTGACCGGGGAATTGGGGCCGCCGATTCCAATCGGTGGTGGCACGCGCCTGATTCCAGTCAAAGTTTCAGCACATTCCATGGTGTTCCTGCGGGCTCCGATCGTCAATGCGGCGCCCTCGGGGGGCATGGTGCTGGTTGGAGGCATAGTCGCGGGGGCGATGACCAAGGTTGAGTGGCAGTGGGGTCAAGCGATTGTTCTTGATGCCGGTTACATCGTGCCCTTGGTTGTGCCGGAGCACAAAGGTCCCGGAGTAGATGCCGACAAGGACGGCGTGATTGACCGGCCACCCGCACCCGTAAACACGAAGCGCGTCGGCTGCGGTACACCACAGCCTCGCACTCTCCGCAGCAGGAACCCTGATGTCGCGCACACCCGCCGAAGCGCAACCCGTCCAACTGATCTTCGACTTTGACAGCACCATCGTGGCGATTGAGGGCCTTGATGAGCTGGCGCGTCTGGCGCTTGCGGATGATCCGCAACGCGTCCGCACCATGGAGGCGATCGAAGCGATCACACGCGATGGGATGACTGGTGCGATCGGTATCGATGAGAGTCTGCGCCGTCGCTTGTCGATGCTGACTATCAAGCGCTCGCATGTGGATGCGCTGGTCAAGCTTCTCAAGCGCCGGCTGAGTCCATCGTTTCGAAAGCACATCGCCGCGGTTCGCCGCAATACGGATCGCATTCATGTGGTGTCAAGCGGTTTCCGCGAGTACGTGGAGCCGGTGTGCGCCGAACTTGGAATTCCCTCCGAGCGAATTCACTGCAACGAGTTTCGATGGAAGGGCACTGCAGTGGTGGGCTATGACGCCGCTAATCCGGTAGCCAAGCCGGGTGGCAAGGCGAAAGTAGTGCGTGCGTTGAAGCTTCCTGGCCGAATTGTGGCGATTGGCGATGGCGTCACTGACGCGGAGATTCGCGACGCCGGCGCTGCGCACGAATTCGTTGCGTACTGCGAGAACATCGAGCGCGAGGCGGTGGTAGCGCGCGCTGATCGCGTGGCGCGCACGGTGGACGAAGTACTGTGGCTGTACCGGTTGCCTGGTTCGCCAAGTTTCCCCAAGAGCCGCATGATTGCGCTGTTGTGCGAGAACATCCACGCTGATGCAGCGCAAGTGTTGCGGGATGAGGGATACCGCGTTGAAACGCTGAGTGACGCGCTTGCGGAGGATGAACTCGCGCGCGCTCTCAAGGGCGTGAGCATTCTGGGCATTCGCTCCAAGACCCGCGTCACGGCGCGCGCGCTGGAATCGGCGGATCGTTTGCTTGCGGTTGGGTGCTTCTGCATCGGTACGGAGCAGGTGCAACTGCCCGCCGCTGCCGCGCACGGCGTCGCCGTCTTCAACGCACCGTACAGCAACACTCGAAGCGTTGTTGAACTTGCCATCGGCGAAATCGTCATGCTGATGCGCCGCGTGCCGGATGTTTCGCGGCTGCTCCATGACGGCGGCTGGCGCAAGTCAGCCACTGGATGTACGGAAGTGCGCGGCAAGACGCTTGGCATTGTTGGCTATGGCCACATTGGTTCGCAGCTTTCGATTCTCGCTGAAGCGATGGGGATGCATGTCATCTACTACGACTTGCAGGAGTGCTTGGCGCTTGGCAATGCACGCAAGTGTCGGTCACTCACGGAACTTCTTGGCAAGTCTGATGTGGTTTCCATGCATGTTGATGGTCGCGCTTCGAATCTCAATTTGATTGGCGAGCGTGAACTGCGGAAATTGCGACCGGGCGCGCTGCTTGTCAATCTTTCGCGCGGCCATGTGGTGGACCTCGCTGCTGTTGCTGCATCAATACGCGCCGGTCATCTTGGCGGCGCGGCGGTTGATGTCTTCCCAGAAGAGCCACTTTCCAACCGTGATCCGTTCGATAGTCCGCTCCGTGGGCTTCCCAATGTGATTCTCACTCCGCATGTCGGCGGCAGCACATCCGAGGCGCAACAGGCAATCGGCGAATTTGTTGCCGCGCGCCTGGTGGAGTTTGTGAACACGGGCGGCACTTCAGGCTGTGTGAACCTGCCGCAGATTTCAGCGCCGCCGGTTCCACGCTCGCACCGGTTCTTGCATCTGCACCGTAACCAGCCGGGCGTACTTGCGGCGGTCAACGCAGTGTTTGCGCGGCGCAAGATCAACATCTTGGGCCAAGCGTTGCGCACCGATGATGCGATGGGCTATCTCGTCACTGATGTCGACCGTCGATACGCGGCCGACGTGATTGACGAACTCAAGGCAGTTCCGGGAACTGCGCGCCTCCGCGTCCTCTACTAAGCCGTCTGCTCACGCAGGAACGGGTTTGCCGCATTCGGGGCAGAGCGGGGCGTTGCCGCGGCGCGGGTAGCCGCACTCCCCGCACACGCTGCGCATCCATTGCATTCGCGCCTGACGTGTGGCGAGTAGCACGAGCGCTGGTCCGCACAAGAGCACTATCGTTGTTGTTCCCGCAATAATCGCCCACCAACTGCCCCAATTGCAGTAGCACGTATCGCGTCGTATGGCGAGCACATAGGTTGGCGCCGCGATGGCTACTTCGACGCAACTGCCGGCAAACAGCCATCGCACCCAACGCGTGATCGCCCCCGGATGGCGCGATGAACCAGCGTGGGAAAGAAGCCACGCCCACAACACGCCGATCGCCACCCATGCGCAGAGCAGTGTGACCGGAGTGATGACCCACGAAAGAACATTGCCACTCGGTCCAATCACCCCGGTGTCGCGCAACACAAATGTCAGCAGATCGCCAGCGGTGAACAGAATGCCCAACGCACACGCACTCCCAATGGCCGCAGCCCCAGCAATCGACGCCCGCAATGACCGCCCCTCTTCGCCGGGCTGCCATCGTTTACATACTGGCGCGATCAGCAATACCGGCATTGCGGAGAACGCGACTGCGATGCAGATCATCGCGGCACTCTCGATCCGTAACTGGAACATCTCTCCAAGCAGTGCCATGATGACATCAGTCCAATTGTTCCACAAAGTTTCGATCAGTCCGGGACCGCTGACATTCGTGTTGTAGGCCGTCGATCCACTAGTAGCCAAACTATTGGCTGGAGCGCTTGCCTGTTGGACCCAATCAGCGGCGATAGCCAACACCCCGCCAATTCCAGTGCTCGCAATCACACCAACCACGAACGTCAGAACCCCCATCCCAAACAGCGCCATCACCCGCTTGCCCCCACCGAAGTTCACTTCGCCGCACCCTTGTGTTGCGCGAACATCCACATCAGCACACCGTCTGCTTCGGTCGTGTAGGCCTTCGTCCACGCCTCATGTCCAACGCCCGGATATTCACGAACGGTGACTGAACCACCGGCAGCACGCACCGCGTCTGCCATCGTGCGGCTGCAGGCAATCGGCACCACCGGGTCATCAATGCCATGCGCCACCAACACCGGAAGCCCGCGCAAACGACCAGCACGCGCCGGATCGCCTCCGCCGCAGATGCTTGCCATCGCTGCAAATTTATCTGGCGTTCGCACCGCAAGATCGAACGCGCCGAATCCGCCCATGGAAATCCCCGTGAGGTACACGCGCGTCGGATCCACCGGCTTCGTGCGCATGACTTCATCGATCGCTAGCTGCACCGCGTGAAGTGCGCGCGTGGGTGAAGTCTTCGTCTTGAGCCCCTCGCTCCACTTGGCCTTTCCTTCGCTATCAAGCGCAATGTCAACCCAACGCTCGTCCGCCGGGCATTGCACCGCCAGCACGAAACATGGGTTCTTCGCTTGAAATGCGTCGCTCCCCGCGTCATTCACAAAGTGCTTCAGTTGCGCTTCGTTGTCGCTGCCGCGCTCGCCGCTTCCATGCAGAAACACAATGAGCGGCACCCGAACACCGCCTTCGATGGCAGTGGCGCGCGGCTCGACCAGTCGGTACGCGTAGCTCACGGCGGCGGCGTCGCCCGCGGCAGGCAACGTCACCCGTCCGGCACTCGGCACCGCTCCCACTACGCCTGCTGCAAGCAATACATGGGTGACTGCGCGCATCATGATCAGGGCTTCTCCGTCATATCTTCTGCCGAGGCCTCCGACACCATGCGCGCCAAGAAGATCGCCGGGAACATCACCCCGGTCATCGCTTCGAGCGTGCACGCCAGGCGAGCCCAGGAACTTCGCGCAGTGACATCCGCAAATCCGGAAGTAGTCAACGTAGAAAAACTAAACCACAAGTAGTCAATCCACCGGCCGATCGGAAACTCCGGAGTAGCCCCAGGGACCCGGTAAGCGTCTGGGTCCAAGATTGCGATCCGTTGGTGCACCATGGTGAATGAAATGCCGATCAGCAGGTAACTCGCGGCGCCAAGGTAAATTCGTGCTTCGCCGTGTGTGCTACGACTGAGTGCCGCACGAGCGATGCACACCGCAGTCACCACATTGGAGAATGCCACCAGGAACCCTGGTACCACACGATCGTGCAGGGAAACGTCGTGGCCATCAACGATCAAGATCGCAATCGCAACGATGCTTGGCACGGCCACCGCTGCGGCCCACCGCAGTCCGCCGATCACAAAGACGGCAGCAACGCTGGCGATGGTGACAAATATCGTTGTCGAAATTGGCGGGAAGGGACTCCCCTTGATGGTCAATGGCACAGTGCACAGACCGCAGATGAGGAACAACAGCATCATCTGCGCGAGCTTGATTCTGGGGAAACGCTTCATTTGCGCCGCAGGCTACCGTGAATCCACCGTACCTCCGCGCGCTGTATCAGTTGCACGGACCCCAGTCGCCAAGCAGGATCCCCAGGTCGGCACCGGTCACCAATCCATCCAGGTCAAGGTCGCTGCGACTGATCGCCTGCGCCCAATCACCAAGCAATATCCCAAGATCGGCGCCCGCAACAAATCCATCGAGATTGATGTCGCTGCGGCATGTTGGAGGCGGTGGCGTTCCGCCGGCAATCTCAATCACGGCCAAATGCAGGTAGGTTCCGCCGGAATCGGGCATGTCGTTCCAGGTGCCTTGGGTGCCGAGCATTTCCGCGACATCTTCGCCAGAACCTGCATTGTTGGGCTCGCCAGCGTTCCAGTTGCTGTAATTCGCGGGCGTTCCGTCCGGCCACGCAAAGGTGCCTTCACTGGCAATGTCGTTGAAGCCAATCCACAAGCGTTGAGAAGTGCCTCCATAACTTCCAAAGTTCTGTTGGATGAAGTCATTCTCCGCCTGGTCCGCAATGGATGCCAAGTGCCCACCGAACATCTGCGCGGTTGCTTCCGCTGCTGCCCACGATGCAACGTTGAGGCCGATATATCGATTCCCATTCACCGGGTTGGTCACATCTACCAGCGGAACCACTGCGCCAACCGTGAATGAGCCTGAACCGAAACCGGTCGCGGCGTAGGCGCCAACCCGAATGGTGTAGGTGGTCCCCGCAGTTGCCCCAAACTGTAGTTTGCTTTGCAGGCTGCAACTGTCATCATTGCAGGCGATGGTTGAGTTAAGCGTCGGGCAGCCGCACCCTGGATACGCAGCCATCTTGGTGTCGAGCGTTGTTCCGCCGCACAGCGCCACCTCGATCAATCCCGTAGCCGGTGCCGTCCAGCAGAACCAGACATCGTTGAAGATCTGCGTGACACTGAAGAACAGACACGCCGCGTCCGAATTACCGTCCGTGGTTGCGCCAACAGTGCTGAACTGAAATGTTCCGTAGCCAGCGATCGGCGTCGGCGCTGCACATGCGTCGTTCTGCGCGTTGGCGTTGGCGCACATCAACAACCCGGATGCTGCAATGGCGAGATTGTGGAGGACAACCCGGTTCACCTGGATCTTGGTCATGATGTTCGTTCCTGCGCTGATGCCTACGGAAAGCTGGCGGCCGATGCCGCGGCGTACTTCTAGTGTGCCACAGACCGTTGCTCACTCAACGCCAATTGTCCGAAGATTTGCGGGGATCGTTCCCGGGACCCGGCTTAGAGCCGTAGATCGCCCCTCGGAGGTACGATTTTTATTGCCAAAGGGCACCCCTCCATGAACAACATGACCCGTTCTGTCTGGCGTCCGGTCCGCTTCGCACTTCTTGTGGCTGGCATGGTTGGCACAAGCGCATTGATGGCGGCGACCGCCTTAGTCGCCCCGTCCGCCGCGCAATCGCCGCCGACCGTTGCGGTTGCAGAAAAACCTCGATTGGCAATTCGCGCCATCGCAGCAACACCTGCGGTCACTGCGCAGGCCAAAGTTGACGGTACCGACAACGCACTCATGCAGATCGAGCAGGGCGCCGATGTGCAACTGCTGAGCGCGATTGAAGCTACGCGGCGATTTGAAATCGTTGCGCGCGCTGATCTCCCCAGCATCATCAAGGAACAAGACCTCACCCAAAGTGGCAATGTCAACGTCCTTGATCCACAGGCCGCGCGCGCATTTCAACTCGCTGGCGCGCGCTACGTTGCCACGTTGACCATCAGTAACTACCAGGAAGTAGTTGAAAAGACTGAGCTCCTCAATCAATTCGGAACCTCGAAGGCTGAGCGTCGGACGATCAACCTGCAAGCAGTGTTGAAGATATTTGATAGCACGACCGGTTCACTGTTTCGTTCAACGCAAGTCACGCTCTCTGAAAGTGCAGTCAATGAGATCATGCCGGGCGTTGAGCAGAAGGGCGTGAAGACCAATGTGGTGCTCGGCACAGTTGCCAAGAAACTGGCAACCGACGTAGCTAACGCCATCGCCGATTCACTTTCTCCTGCGCGGGTCATCGGCTACACGCTTGGCCAAATCACTTTCAACCGCAGCGCAGAAGGCGGCGTTTCTGTTGGGCAAATTTACGAAGTATTTGTGCCCGGAAGTGCCATGATTGACCCCGATACCGGCGAGCAACTTGGTGCTGAGGAAGTGCACGTCGGTTGGGCGCGCGTCACCGATGCAGGTGCGCGCTTCTCCACCGCGCAAGCGATTGAAGACCGCGGAATTGATCGCGGCGCCATGTTGCGATTGCGCACGCAGGGTTTGCCCGCCGGCATTGATCCAAATGCGAAGGCCACGGGATCATCCGCGAGCGCGCCCGGCGCGGCGAGTACGTCTGCATCACCAAGTGCACCCGCAAGCGCCCCGGCCGCCAACGCCCCCACAACAAACCCTTCCGCCACAAACGCCCCAGCGACAACGGATCCCGCTGCGATCGCTCCCGCCGCATCGGCCCCCATCCGCATGGCGATCTTTGTGAAGCAGCGCCCCGTCTCAGTTGCGCCGGAAAAAGTCTCTGTCTTTGAAGACCTTGTATCGGCCGATGCCACTGGTCCCGGCGTGCAGATCATTCGCCGCGAAGACTTGGTGAACGCCGTCAATCGCATCGCGCCCGCGGGTCCAAATGCGGGCACCGACCTGCTTGGTTCCGAGGCCGTTGATCGCATCCTCTCCAACCAAACGTCAGCCGTGCAACTTGCAGCGCAGATGAAGGCCGATGTCATTCTCACCGCATCGATCACCGCGCTGCAACGCTTTAAGCGTCACCTGGATGACCCAACCACCGGCACCCACACGGATGTCGATCAATGGACGCTGGTCACGACCTATGGCCTCATTGACGGCGTCACCGGCGCAAGCCTCGCGGCGGGCACCGTCCAATCCGACTACGCCAAGCGCGACACGCCTGAGCTGAAGGTTGAAGTTGATGCCATTGACGTGTTGCTTCGTGATGCCGCAAGCCGCATCGGTGCCGCAGTGCGCGCCACGGTAGCGGACACGCGCACGCGCCTGGCAGCAGCTCCGGCAGCAGACGTCATGGTGAAGTTCAGTGCCGTGCTTGCGGATCTCAGCATCCCTGATGTGCGCACCAACGAGGCCGGTGAATACGTGGTCGGCGCCAACAACTATAACTTGCAACCAATGAATGTCATGGTGAAGGTTGACGGCG
>CALQCP020000078.1 GCA_943329105.2 Chitinophaga pinensis
CATTGAAACACGTTGGAACGCACTGATTGAACGGCCCCACGGAATCATGTTGGTGACTGGTCCAACGGGAAGTGGAAAGTCCACCACGTTGTATGCATCGCTGCGCCGCATCGTCACGCCGGAAGTGAAGGCCATCACCGTGGAAGATCCGGTGGAGTACCACGTTGCTGGCGTCAATCAAATTCAGGTGAGCCATCAAGTGGGCCTGGACTTTGCTGCCGGCCTGCGCGCCATCTTGCGTCACGATCCAGACGTGGTGATGATTGGCGAAATCCGCGACAAAGAAACCGCCGACGCCGCCGTGCAAGCCTCGCTCACTGGACACTTGGTGTTCAGCACGCTGCACACCAACGACAGTGCCGGCGCCGCCACGCGACTGCTTGATATGGGCGTGGAGCCGTTCTTGGTGGCAAGCACGGTGGAAGGCATTCTGGCGCAGCGCTTGGTGCGTCGCGTGTGCATTCACTGCGTGGAGCGCGTCACTCCCAAACACGCGGATCTGCCGCCCGACTTTGCAGCGGTGCCGCCGGAGGGCATTCCGCGTGCCGTTGGCTGCCGGGAATGCCGGGGAACCGGCTACCGCGGCCGGGTGGGTATTTATGAACTCCTGACCACCACCGAAGCCACCCGGGAACTGGTGATGACCCGGGCCAGCAGCGGAAGAATTGTGGAATCCGCCCTGCGATCCGGTGATCTTGCACTCCTGCGGGTGGACGCACTGGAAAAAGTCCGGGCTGGGTTAACCACCCTTGACGAAGCCCTGCAGACCACGCGGGCCTAAATTTCCCGCCGCAATATCCACACTGCAACTCCGCGAGCGCAACTCCCCCGCCGTTCGCCCCGTACTCATCACTTGACGCGGAGCCCCGGTTTCCGGACACTGCGCGTTCTCAAGGGTTTCGGCCGACGCCGCGCCCATAGTGATGTTCACCTGCCACGGCCTGTTGGAGGTTCGTAAGACATGAATCAGCGCACGACCGGCCTCGTTGTCGGCCTCGTCATCTTCGTCATTCTGACCGTTGGCCTCTTGGCCTCGACCATCTACTTCAACATCGAAATGAACGATGCGAAGGTGAAGGCGAAGGAGTCAAGCGACACCGCCCGGGCCGCCCAAGCGAAGGAAGGCAAGAGCAAGACTGCCTACAGCGCGCTCACCAGCTTTGTCACTGGCGATCCAAGCCAGTCCGCCGACAGCCCAGTGGAAGACATTAAGAAGTCCCTCGGCGCCGAAGGCGTCACCAGCCTGAAGATTGAGTTGGAGACGCTGCGCAGCCGCACCGAACAACTCAGCCAAGACAACGCCAACCTGAAGAAGCAAATGGCTGCCTCGCAGTCTGATGCCACCGCATCACGCGACGAAGCCAAGAAGGCCACTGAAGGCGCACAAGAAGCCAGCAAGCGCGTTGAAGGCGATATCGCCACATACCGCACCGCCAGCCAGAAGTACGGCGACGATGTGAAGGACACGGTTGCCACCGTCAAGAAGTATCAGGACGACATGGACCAGCGCCATCGCAATGAGATGGCTGACCTGCAGGGTCAGATTGACAACGTTTCCAGTTCACGCGCGGAACTTTCTGGCAAGGTTGAAGTACTGCAGAAGACCGTTGACCAGTACCGCGTGAAGCCTGAGAACGCCGCATCGCTTGCGGACGGGCGCGTGATTGATGTGACCGGTCAGAACGGCGAGATCTTCATCTCCATCGGCTCCAAGCAGCGCGTGCAGCCCGGCATGACCTTTGATGTGTACGACAGTGCCAGCGCCATTCAATACAACCCAAGTACTGGCGACCTGATTCCCGGCAAGGCACGCGTGCAGGTGCTGAAGGTAGAAGAGAACACATCCACCGCGCGCGTGATTCCTGAGAACACCCGCTACGCGCCACGCCCGCGCCCCATCGTCAAGGACGATGTGATTGCCAACGTCATCTTTAGTCCCGACTACCGCTACAAGTTCCTGGTGCACGGCAAGTTTGACATCGACAACGACGGCAATGCCACCGCTGCTGAGGCCGAATTTGTGCGCGGCCGCATCAAGTCCTGGGGCGGCGATGTTGTTGAAGGCGACACCCTGCGCGGTGACCTTGACTTCATCGTCATGGGCGTGCAGCCACTCAAGCCGCTTGAACTTCCATCCGACGCCGACGAGGGTCAATACACCTCGCACTTCGAGCAGAAGAAAGCGTTCGAGACGTACCAGACGCTCTTCAACGAAGCGCAGACCGCGCGCGTTCCGGTGCTCAACTGGAATCGCATGCAAGTCCTGACCAACGAGGGGCGCTGACCGCGCGCTATGGCCAAAGCCCGGCGCAAACGCACGGGGCCAGTCCAGGTAGGCATCTATCTGCTGCAGTACTTGGCAGCGCGATCGTTCGCGTGGCTGTTTGGTGTCTTTCCTCCTGAGCAGAACCTGCGCAGTGCTGAGACGGTGGCGAACATCTGGGCGCGGTTCAATCCTGAACGCCTCGCACGTGCCACCGACAATGTGCGTCGCGCGTTTCCCAACTTGTCTAACGAAGAGTGCGTGGCGCTTGCCAAAGCCAGCGTGCGCTACATGTTCCGCACCTACATGGTTGATGCGTTTCAATTGCCGCGCGTGGTGACTGAAGAATCCTGGCAGCGCCATGTTGACCTGAGTAACGCGCGGCCCGGTACCAAGCTGATGGTTGGCGAACGTCCCGCCATCTTCCTGGGACCGCATGCTGGCAATTGGGAATTGCTGGGGTTCTTCCCCACACTGATGGGATTTCGGATGCACGCCTTGGCACGCCCGCTCGACAATCCGTTCATCTGGCAGTGGGCCATCGGATTGCGCGAGAACCGGGGGATGAAGATCATCACCAAGTTTGGAGCCACGGAAGAGCTGCAGGCCATCATTCACAATGGCGGCCGCATTGCCTTCATTGCCGACCAGAGTGCAGGACCGGATGGAATCTTTGTGCCTTACTTTGGGCAGATGGCCAGTGCCTACAAGTCGATCGCGCTGCTTGCCATGCGCTATGACCTGCCCGTGGCCGTAGGTGTGGCGCTGCGTACCGGCAATGGATTCAACTTCCAAATCCACACCGTTGACATCATTCAACCAGAAGACTGGCGCGACCATGAAGACCCAGTCTTCTACATCACCGCGCGCTATACGCACGCCATGGAGCGCGCCATCATGCGCGCGCCGGACCAGTACCTATGGATTCATCGCCGCTGGCGCGCTCGCCCCAAGTGGGAACGTGATGGCAAGCCACTTCCGGAGCGAATCAAGACCAAGTTGCGCACCTTGCCCTGGATGGACGAGGCCATGATCGAACGGATCAGCGCCGACACTGATCAACGGGTGAAGGAACGATCGAGCGGTGCAGCGTGAGTAGCCCCACTTCCCAATCCACACCGCTGCCAGTGGCACGTTTAGAAGGCATCCGGCTCTTGGTGGTGGACGATGATCCGGACATTCGAGCCGCCATGTGTATTGCCCTGCGCGCGGAGAAGGCGGTCATCGATGAGGTGGCTGATGGAAGCATGGCGCTGCATCACCTGTTGTCGGCTCGCCCGGACGCGGCGGTGCTTGACTTGATGCTTCCGGGCCAGTCTGGATTTACCGTCCTGGAGCGTTGCCGTGCCCTGCTGCCGCCGGTGCCGGTGGTGATGGTCACCGCCAATCAGGGCCGGCGCCACGCGGCATTGGCGGAATCGTTGGGCGCCTCGGCCTATTTGGTCAAGCCGGTGCCGCTCAGTCGGCTGGTGGATGCCGTCTGTCGCGCACTGGGGCGCTGACCTGACAGGGAGCGGTGATTGCGCTATCTTCTCCCCTCCTCCATGTCTCGTCGCCAATTTGTCATCCTCAGTAGAGAGCCAGCCAAGGACGGCAACATGCCCGCGCTCGGCTCGCGCTCCGAAGTCACCGCTGGCTTGGCACATTGCAACACCGGTCCAGAGACTGCCGGCGGCGACACGCTGTACGGACCCGGCCTGGAATTTGAATTACCACTCAATCAAGATCCGGTTCGGCAGATGGTGTTGACGATCTCCGATGACGACATCGCCTGGATCATGATCATGCGCATCGCCCGGGAATTTGGTTGGAAGATCCTCGACACCGAGAGCGGTCGCGAGTTTCAAGCCTAAGGCTCTTCACTACGAAACATCGGTACGGCACGTGAGCGCATCCCCCTGGGAGAGCTCATTTCAATCCAATACTTCAGCATCAATGTTCGCCTGCTCACCAGCAAGGCGCTTCTCCACGTAGCGGCGCACCCAGTTCTCCCAGGTCTTTCCTGCGGCAGTGTCCTTACCAGTGAACTCTAAGCGTGCAATCTGCTGGTACGAGATCGATCGCTTCTCGCCGCCGCCGGCTTCCATGACGCGCACGAACGAATCCGCAAGCGTGGCGCCGATCCGTCGATCAAAGAGGTAGCACTCCACGCGTGCACCGTCGGTGAGCGTCAGCGTGATGTCGCCGCGGTACTCAAAGGCTTCGTCGAACGCGCGCTTGCGCTCGGACTCCGGAACGGCGGCCAGGTCAATGGCTGCACCTTGGGCGAACGGGTGCGCGGCGGAATGACCGTTATCTGCTGTGGCTGTCACTGAGTGTCTTTCGGATGAGTGCGAGCGACGGTGCGGCTGGCCGCACGGGCGGACTCCGCGGCGGCACACAGGTGCTCGTCAAGCTCACGAATCAGGGTTCGAGTCTGGTCGATGGCGGATTCAAGGGAGGTCTTCCCAACCACATGGCGCATCGGGTCCAAGCGCTTGGCGGTCTCAAGCCGAAGGTCAAGCGACTTGCTCTCGGCTTCCAGGGTTTCCAGGAGGGCGCACGCCTGCCGGAGTGCCACCAAACGGACGTCATCTGCGGCGATGACGCCCAGTGCGGCGGTCCCGGAGAGCCGCAGTTCAGATGAGGAGGGATACACAACCTCGGCTGCAGGGCAAGCCGGGGCGGCATCACGGAGAGAGGGTCGAGTCGGGGTGGCGAAATCCATGCGAGAAGAACCACAGGCGGGAGCCGCAACAAGCGCGGCTGGGGGCGAGCCACCATCCGTGGCGGCTCATCGAATATTAATCATACCCATCCTCGGCAGGAACATGTCCTGGAAACGACCCGATAACATCCGCGAATCATGAAGTACCTCGTTACAGGCGCTGCCGGCTACATCGGATCGCACACCGTGCGTGAATTACTTGCGCGTGGAGCCACCCGCGTGGTGGCCGTGGACTCCTTGGCGCGCGGTCATCAGGGTGCCATTGATGCGCTCAGCACCGTTGCCCAGGGCCGCCTGCGCTTTGCAAAGCTCGATCTGCGCGAACGCGCCCCGCTTGCCGCGCTGCTCGCCGAGGAGCGCCCCGATGCAGTGCTGCACTTTGCCGCCTACACGCTGGTGGGTGAGTCCGTAGCGCAACCAGCCATGTACTGGAGCTGCGGCGTTGGTGGCACCAGCAGCCTGCTTGAAGCCATGCGCGCGGCCGGCACGGAGCGAATGGTCTTCTCCTCCACTGCTGCCACCTACGGCGCACCGGAGCACATGCCCATCTCTGAGCAAACACCACAGCGACCGGTGAACCCTTACGGCGCCAGCAAACTGGCCTGCGAGTGCATGATCCGCGAGGAAGTAGAAGCCGCGCGCAAAGATGGCCGCGCGTTTGGCGCAACCATGCTTCGCTACTTCAACGTGGCAGGGTCTGCGTCAGACGGGTTGCTTGGCGAAGATCATGACCCAGAGACGCACTTGGTGCCGTCTGCACTGCAAGCAGCCATTGGTTTGCGCCCTGCACTGCAACTCTTTGGAACTGACTATCCAACGCCCGACGGCACATGCATCCGCGACTACGTGCACGTTGAAGACTTGGCATGCGCCCACGTGGACGCATTGCACGCACTCAAGTCACACGCATGCGAGGCATACAACGTTGGCATTGGTCACGGCTTTAGCGTGCGCGAAGTGTTTGCTGAATGCGAACGCGTTGTGGGCCGCGCTATTCCAGTGACGGTCGCAGCGCGACGCGATGGTGATCCGCCGGAATTACTTTCCGACCCAACACGCATCATGCGTGAATTGAAGTGGTCACCGCGGCACCGAACGCTTGCTCCGATGGTGGAGAGCGCATGGAAGTGGATGCAAGCGCATCCGCAGGGCTACCGCAGCTGAGTCACATGCCAAAGCTGAGACCGACCCAGACGCCAAGGTTGTCGCGACCTGGGTTGTCGGCGTAGGTCTGCGCGTTGGAGATGTGGTACCAGCGCGCCGACATGTACAGCCGCGTGTTCTCTGCCACTTCAATGGTGGCACCTGCCCCGATACTTGGAGTGAAGTTGAACTCCGAGCCATCACTGGGCACTGAAGCGGTGGAACCCATCACACCGCAGCCAATACTGCCAAAGAGCGACCAGGTTTCCCGGGCCAGAAAGTGCCAGCGCGCTTCCAGGTCGATGCCGTACATGCCCGCATCCTGGCCGGGCTGCGAAACGTAGCCACCGGTTCCGTACAGGGCTAATTCTGCATTGTCCACAAAGAACCACGCCGCACCGATTCGGCCTTGCAATTCGTTGGCATCTTGAAAGTCGCCCATCCATTCGCCTTCGAAGTTCAAACGCCAGGAATCCTTGGCACCGAAGCGCGGGGTGGTGCTCGTGGTCACGATGGGCCCGGCGGGAGTGGCGCTAGTAGCCGGAGTAGCGGGAGTGGCGGGCGCGGCGGATTCAAGCGGTGCTTGGGTTGGCAGCACCGCTGGCTTGGACGCGTCGGATGCCGCGGGCGCAATGAGCGGGTCGTCGGATGTTGACGGCGGTGCTGTCAGCGGCGCAACGGCCGGCTGCCATGCATACGCGGGCTGCAAGGCGTAAAGCGAGAGCGCATCCAGCGCGCCCTGCTCTGCTGCATGTGCGTGCACTGACGCGGTTGCAGCGGCGGCAATGCCCAGCGTGCGGATCATGTGACAAGCGAAGCGATGGCCGTTCATGCGTGCATTATGTGGGTGGCGCTGCCGGTGTGCAGGCAAGTGCGCGCGTTTCACATGCGGCGCGTGCGTGATGAGTTCTAAAAGCACCACCGTCGGACGCTCCGACACGTCCGACGGTGGCAGTTCGACGGCCTCGCACGAAGCGAGAACGCGAAGAAGATTGGGTGCTGACCCCCCTCAGGCCAGATGCGTAGTATCGTCCCAACGGCCGGTGGATCAATGCAGAACACCCCTAGAAACCCTGCGATTTTCACGAAGTTTGTGTGTCCGGAAATCCGGCTGACCAAGCACCCCCTGCCATGACTCCGTAACCGCCATTGGACGGTCCGCCACCGCCAATGGGAGATAACTCCGAGTGGCCACTTTGCAGATTTTGGGGGTGCCGGAGCCCGGTTGTCCCACGGTCATCCGAGGGTGATCCGGGGGTCAGCCGAGGGTCATGCGGTGTCACCCGCGCATCGGTCACGGTCCGTTCACGGTTGCCCGCAGGTCCCCCGTTCACCACGAACAGATCAAATCAGGGATTACTCTGACTTGCGGGCTTCTTCTTTTTCTTCGCTTCAGGAGTTGCAGTCGGCGCTGGTGGCGGAGCGTCCGGCGCAACCACTGGCATCGCCTCAACAAAGCGTTGCGCTGCCTCAGCACGGTGCCGCAATGAAGCGTCCGCATCATCGTCGGGAACCAATTCAAAGTGCCAGTGTTCTAATCGATGGATATCGGTGGGAACGATTTCTGCCACCAAATCAGCGCCCATGAAGTCCCACACGGGCATGTCGGAGTCACCGGAACCGGCAACCGATTCATACCCGGCGAGTTTGAGGCGGACGTCATACATGCCGTCAAAGGTGAACTCAATACGAGTGGGGGTGCGACCGATTTCACGGCCATTGAGCGTCAGAAGCGCGCCCGGAGGCGTGGATGTCACCTCAATCTCGCGCCGAACGCAGCCCGCGGTCAGCGCCAGTGCGGCAAGCGCGATCGCAGCGCAAGCCAACGCCGAGCGTGGGGCCAACGCCCCGCGTGGGGCAATCGTCCCGGAATGAGCTGTGGGCATCAAGCGCATGCGGTGAGTGTAATACACTTCTGGAATGCCGCTCCTAGAAGTCCACGGGCTTGTGAAGAGTTACAACGGTCGACGAGTCGTCGATGATGTGGCATTCACCGTGGCCGAAGGTGAAATTGTTGGTCTGCTGGGGCGCAACGGCGCGGGCAAGACCACCAGCTTCCGTATGACGATCGGCATGATCACACCGGAAGCCGGGCAAGTGACCTTCAACGGTAAAGACGTCACCATGCTGCCGATGTACCGCCATGCCCTTTCCGGCATGGGGTATTTGGCGCAGGAGCCGTCCGTGTTCCAGCGCCTTTCCTGCCAAGACAATTTGCTGGCGGTGCTGGAGCTGCAGTCGATGACCAAGGTGGAACGCAAGGCGCGGGCCGCGCAACTCTTGGCGCAGTTTCACTTGGAACATAAAGCCAAGGAAGAAGCGCGCACCTGCTCTGGTGGCGAGCGACGCCGTTTGGAAATTGCACGAGCGCTGATCAATCGTCCAAAGATCCTGATGCTTGATGAGCCGTTCGCGGCGGTTGATCCGCACACCGTTGAAGACTTGCAAGAGGAAGTGCGCAAGCTCACCTCTGAGGGAATCTCCGTGTTGGTCACCGACCACAACGTGCAGCAGACGTTGCGCATTTGCGACCGCGCCTACATCATCCATGAGGGGCGCAATCTGAAGGACGGCGATCCGAAGATGATCATCAATGATCCAGCGGTGCGCAACGCGTACCTTGCCAGCACGTTCCGCGGCGATGAGTTCGACTGACCAACTCAGACGGAACGCATATCAACGTGATTTATGAGGAAGCGGACTCGCCGATGCGGCGCGCTCGCACGCGCAGCACTGCGGTGGGCGAAGCCTCTGCCACCTCAAAGCGTGTGCCGTGCGCTTCAAATGCGTCGCCTGCCTTGGGGATTGATCCAAAGTGCTCAAGGACAAATCCGGCCACGGTCTCGTAGCCGTCGTCTTCGGGAATCTCTGTGCCGAGCGCGCTGTTGATGTCGGCAATGGCAACACGGCCGCTTGCTTCAAACGAGCCATCTTCAAGCGTTCGCACCACGGGCTGGATATCGGTGATGGGCTCATGCTCATCGCGGATTTCGCCAACGAGTTCCTCGATGATGTCTTCAATGGTGACGATGCCGGCGGTACCGCCAAATTCATCAACCACCACCGCAAAGTGCACTTTGGACTGCTGGAAGTCACGCAACTGTTCGCGCAGTGGCTTTGACTCCGGAACACGCTGCGGCGCTCGAAGGAATGGCCGCAGGCGGAA
>CALQCP020000079.1 GCA_943329105.2 Chitinophaga pinensis
CGGCAACGTGCAAGGATCGGCTACCAGTACTGAAGTCAATCGCATCCTCGACAAGATTTCAGCGCGGGGTTTGCACTCGCTCACTGAAGGCGAAAAGCGCGCATTGCGCGATGCGAGCCGGAAGCCGCGGTGAGTGCGCTTCAGTTTGAACTTCTTGCACGTTCTACGGCGAATCGCGCGCGCCTCGGACGCGTCACAACGCCGCATGGATCCTTTGACACGCCGGCATTCATGCCGGTTGCCACCGCAGCAGCGATGAAGGGTTTGACCCCCGCGCAGATTCGCGGCACCGGCAGTCAAATTATTTTGAACAACGCGTATCACCTGTTCCTTCGTCCCGGCGGCGATCGCATCGAACGCCTGGGCGGAACGCATCGATTGATGCGCTGGAATGGCCCGATCCTCACCGATAGCGGCGGCTACCAGGCGTACAGCATGAGTGACACCGCCGTCCTCAGTGAAGAGGGCGTGACCTTCCGCAGCTTTATCGATGGCTCCAAGGTTCACCTTGGTCCAGAGTCAAGCATGCGCGTGCAGAATCAGATTGGCGCGGACATCATCATGGCCTTTGATGATTGCGCTCCTGCAGCACTCCCTGCCGAAGACGCCGACGAGCGCCGCGTCGCACGTACCCGCGGTGTTGTTGATCATGCGCTGCGCATGGAAGAAGCCCACGAACGAACCCTGCGATGGCTCGACCGCTGCGTTCAGTCGCATGCCCGGAAGCAGGATCAGGCGCTCTTTGGCATCGTGCAGGGCGCTACCAATCTTGACCTGCGCCGACGTTCTGTGGAAGGCGTCTGCGCTCATGATCTTCCTGGCTATGCCATCGGCGGGGTGGCAGTCGGGGAGGGCACCGAGGCGATCCGAACCGTGGTGGAATTCACCACGCCGCTCCTTCCCGACAATCGGCCAAGATATTTAATGGGCGTTGGCTACGAACGGGACATCGTCATGGCGGTGGCCGCCGGGGTGGATATGTTCGACTGCGTCCTGCCCACCCGCAACGGCCGCAATGCCAACGCGTTCACGCCCCAAGGCCCAATTCGCCTGAGAAATGCGCGATTTGCGGAAGATTCGCTGCCGATCGACCCCTCCTGTGACTGCGAAGCCTGCGCCGGCGGATTCAGCCGGGCGTACCTCAGGCACCTCTTTATGGCTGAGGAAATGCTTGGGCCAACATTGGTGAGTGCCCATAACATCCGGCACTTCCAGCGGCTTATGCTGGACATCCGAACTGCGATCCGTGAAGATGCGTGGTCTTCGCTCCTCGTCGCATGGCCGTGCATCGGCTCTGACGAGGCGCATTCGAGTACTGACGAGCAAACATGATCACCCCGACCCTGACCGCACTGACACTCCTCGCACAGACCACCGACGGCCCGTCCCTGCCCGGGGCACCCGCGCCCGCAGCATCGGCAGCCGCAACGGATGCAGCCGGAGCGACTGCGCCGTCCGCATCGGGTGGCAGTGGATTCATGATCATGATGGTGGTGCTCCTTGGCGCCATGATCCTGTTCTCCTTCATCAATGCTCGTCGCGAGAAAAAGAAGCGTTCAGATCTCTTGGGCAACATTAAGAAGCACGACAAGGTGCTGACCGTCGGCGGTATTGTCGGAACCGTCGTCGAACTGAAGGACGACTCCTTGATCTTGAAGGTTGACGAGACTTCCAACACTCGCATTACCTTCACCAAGAGTTCCATCTCGCAGGTGATCCCCCAGGACGCTGCGGTCTGATTGACTCTTCACCGTTATTGAATTTCGCGCACTTTGCGGCACCACTGAGAACACGATGCACCTGCTCTTCCACACGCTGATCCTTCCGCTCCTTCTGGTTATTTACGTTGCGGGAGTCCGCAAGGCATTTGCGCCACTCAAGCGCACGCTCCTTGACGTTGCCGTCATTGCTGCAACCTGTGTAGTCATGGTGCTCGCCATCATGCCTCCTGCACAGAAGATCAAGCTCGGCCGCGATTTGCGCGGTGGCGTGAGCTTGATTTACTCGGTCAATATGCCGGCTGGATCAGATTCTGCAACCAAGTCAGAACTGCTCAAGCAGACCATTAAGACCCTTAAAAACCGCGTCAATCCGCAGGGTGTTCTGGACTTGACCATGACGCCGCAGGGTGAGGATCGCATCGAAGTGGTGATGCCACTTCCAGGCGACGAAGTTCGCGTTTCACAGAAGGCGTATACGGACGCTCTTGATGCACTGCTCGCCAAGGCTCGTCTGACGCCGCGCGAACTGAACACCGCGCTCGCCGATGGTAAAGCCGTTGACTTGGCCAAGGGCGATGCAACGCGCGCTGCTGAATTGACCAAGTTGCAATCACTGTGGAGCGCCGCGCGTGATGGTCGCGCTGCGTATGACGCTGCGATTGCTGCGGGCAAGCAGGGTGCTGATCTTGACGCATCTGCCGAAGTGGCCGCTACTGCCGAGGTGGCTTACGACGAACAACGCGCCAAGGTGCAGACCGGCGCGCTGACCTCCAGTCGCTGGACACGCGTTGTGGCATTGCCGCAAGTGGCGAAGAAGGGCGAAGACCGTGCTACTGCAGTAACGCAACTCAAGGCGGAGTTCCCATCAGCAGCAATCGAGATCGACACCGCGCTGCTGAACTACGACGCGTACGCAGCATTGCGTACGGTGCTTGATGACCCCGAAGACCTGAAGCGCCTCTTGAGGGGCGCCGGCGTGTTGGACTTCCATATTGCGGTCACCACGCAGAATTCGCTCGGCGTGAATGTCGAAGAACTGCGCAAGCAACTTGCACAAGGCGGACCCCTTGCGGCCGAGAGTCCGGTGGCTCGTTGGTTCAAGATCAACAGTATCGATGAGTGGGCGAATACGCCCGCGCAGCGCGAAGCGCTTGAAGCAAATCCGGCCGGCTTCTTTGCTTCCAGCCGCGGTTTGACCGCGGGAACCGGACCGGACAAGTCCATCTATGTTCTTCTCTGGATCACCCCGGACCGCAGCCTGACCCACGAACCAGGCGGCAAGGAATGGTCCATGAAGCGCGTCGGCCGAACCAGCGACGAACTCGGCCGCGTTGCCGTCAGCTTTGAGCTTGATGATTCCGGTGGCGTCGAGATGGGTCGCCTCACTGGCGCCAACGTCAATCAGCCAATGGCCATCGTTCTGGATAACCAGGTCTACACCGCACCCAACCTGAACTCCAAGATCAATGATCGCGGTCAGATCAGTGGCAACTTCAGCGAGAAGGAAATTGATTACCTCGTGCGCGTTCTTGCATCGGGCTCGCTCGGTGCGCGGTTGTCTCCAGAACCCGTCTCCGTCAGCGTCCTTGGACCGGCCATGGGTAAGGACAACCTGCAGCGCGGACTGAACAGCGTGCTGATTTCGGTGCCTGCCACCTTTGCCATCATGGCGCTCTACTACTTCATCCCAGGAATCATTGCGAACATCTCGCTCCTGGTGAATGCCCTGATCATCTTCTACGCCATGTCACTGGTGGATGCCAGCTTCACGCTGCCAGGCCTTGCCGGTATCGCGCTGAACTTGGGTATTGCCGTTGACAGCAACGTGCTTATCTACGAGCGCCTTCGCGAAGAATTGGTCGATCGCAAACAGCCGCTCCTTGATGCCATCGACACCGCGATGCGCCGCGCGCGCACAGCCATCATCGACGGCAACATGACGCACTTAATCGTGGTGGTAGTGCTGTACTGGTTCGCGGGTTCTGAGGTGAAGGGCTTTGCGCTCGTCATGGGAATCGGCGTATTCAGCACTCTTGCTGCCGGCTTGATAGTGACGCAGGTTCTCCTGCGCCTCTACGCACTTGGTCTCAAGGCCAAGACCATGCCAATGCTGCCGATCGTGGTGCCCGCTATCTCTCGAGCATTGCACCCATCGATCGACTGGCTCCGCTACCGATTCATCTTCTGGGGCGGCGCCATTGTGGTGGCAATCATTTGCATTTCCGCAACCCTTGGTCGCGGTAGTGACATCTTTGAGACTGAGTTCCGCGGCGGAACCACCATGACCATGTCCACGCGTACAGCGCGGGCTGGCGAGGACGCGTTCGGTGGTCACCTGGCCATGGCGCGCAGCGCAGTGGAAGAACGCCTGCACGCTCTGGGCGCAGCAAACAGTGCTGATCCGGTGCTTTCGGAGCTTCGCAATTCCACCGTCCTCACGGTCGGTGAGACCAACGCGGCGCTGGAGTCGTCGGCATTCCAGATCAAGGTTCCCAACCCATCCGGAGTTTCCGAAGACACACCGATTGCCAACATCTTGGTCTCGGCAGTCGTTGAGGTGTTCAAGGACGACATGGATATCCGTCGTCCGGTGAAGTTTGCCGGTCTCGGCGTTGCTGCATCGACCGGTCATTCCTATCGCATCGATCGCCCCGGACTCGGCGAAGTCATCGGGCGCCCAACGCTCGATTACCCAACTGATTCGGCCCTCGGTGGCGTTGTCATCTTGGTTACTGACGTTGAACCGCCGCTCGCTCCCGCGGATGCCTTGGAGCGCATTCGGCGCATGCGTAGCAGCCCGGCGTTCGCCGAAGCGGGCGGGCGTTCGGTGGACGTGGTGGGCCTTGACACTGCAGGTAATGGCACCTTCAAGTCTCTCGCCATCGTGGTTGCCGACCCGGATCTTGCGGGTGCGCAGCTCTCTGACGTGGCATGGCAGAAGAACTACGCCGACTTGGAGTGGAACTTGGTCTCCTCGGCGTTGAGTCAGCAGGCATCACTCGAACAGGTCTCCAGCATCTCCCCATCGGTGGCGCGCGACCTTGCGTCGCAGGCCACCCTGGCAGTGTTGCTTTCCTGCGTCGGAATGTTGGTGTACATCTGGATCCGATTCGGTTCGCTGCTCTATTCGGTGGCGACCGTCATCGGTGTCGTCTTCAATATTTCCGTTTGTCTGGGAATGTTGGCGATGAGCAAGTGGATCGGAGACACCCAATTTGGGCATTTCCTACGCGTGCAGGACTTCCGCATTGACCTCAACGTCGTGGCTGCTCTGTTGGTGGTCATTGGTTACTCCCTGAATGACACGATCGTCATCTTGGACCGCGTCCGCGAGAATCGTGGGAAGTTGGCACACGCTTCGCGTTCCATCATCAATGAGTCGCTGAATCAAACATTCAGCCGAACGCTGCTCACTGGTGGATGCACTGCAGCCACGCCGATCGTTCTTTATCTTGTGGGCGGTCCAAGTATGCAGCCGTTCGCATTCACATTCTTTGTCGGACTAGTAGCAGGTACGTTCTCGTCTGTTGCTATTGCCGCTCCACTTGTTTACGTACCCGGCGACGGAACGCCGGAGCCTGATGGGGCGGCATCCCGCGCCCTTGCATCGCCGGCGTCTGCATGAGCCGTCATTGATTGAACTATCGCTGCGGGCAACGCGTCCGCAGCACGATCGGATTCGCCACGGAAGGAGATTTTCGACATGTCTAACGGAGCCCGTCTCTCAGCAGTGATCGTGGTGGTGGCAGTTGCCGCCATCGGCCTCTACTTCGCCTTTATGACGCCCTCAGGTCCTGGGCATGTCCTCGGGAATCCCGACGCGCCCGTTGACGCTGTGGTAGCGCCAGACGCGGCAGCAGGAATTGGTGAGATGACTGGCTCTGCCGCAGCCGACGCCGGCGCCGCCAACGGAGCGCCGCCACCGGAGGCGTTCGGCGCAGGCAGCGGAACGATCGCCGTTCCTGGAACCACCGACCCAGCAGGATCAACGATTGCCGCCCCAGGCGCAAGCGCTGGATCGGTTGCTGGTGGTGCTGCCGGCGCAGCTGCCGCCAATGCCAACTCAACGCGTACGGCCACCCCGGTCACCCCAACCGGTTCCGGGACCGCCGGATCCGCAACCACTGGCACTGCGAGTGGTGGCGCGGTCGTGCCTCCGGTGAAAGTCGTCACTGCACCAGCAACACCCGCTGCCGGCACTACGCAATACACCATCAAGTCAGGCGACACCCTTGAGGCCATCGCTCGTACGCAGATGGGTGACGGGCAGAAGTGGAAGCTCATCGCTGACGCCAATCCTGGCCTTGATCCAAAGGCGCTCAAGATCGGCCAGAAGATCACCATTCCTGCCAGCACCGCAACGGCCAGCAAGGACAAGGCTGCGGCTCCAGCGGGCAGCAGTACGTCGGCTCCAAACACCTACACGGTGCAGAAGGGCGACACGCTCGTTGAGCTTTCCCGCAAGTTCTACGGGAATGACGCTGAATGGAAGCGCATCTTGGAGGCCAATGCCACCACGCTGAAGGGTGACGCCAAGGCAATTGTTCCAGGCATGAAGCTGGTCATTCCTGCCAAGCGCTAATTGCGCCGCTGGTTGCAACATCAGACTGACCCCCGTGCCCCGAACTGCCCTTTACCGGACGCAGACCTCGGGGCACGGGATTTTTTGTGAATTCTTGAACTGAAATGGACCGCACGTCGGGAAGATGCGTACACCTTGTGTTACCGGAGTTGGATTTGCCCCTCGTTGGGTCCCTCTCTGAGTAATTACCGATCCGACCTGTCCCCACGACCGCCAAATCTGAGAACAACTCTTATGCCGCAGTACATCAACCATCAAGCCGCTCCCGTCATTCGAATTGGTTCATCGGTCCTCTTCATTGCATCGATCGCCGCCGTGATGGGTTCGCTGCCGGTGCCGCAGGCAACCACTGTGGCGACCGCCGTGCCGGCCGACAAGTCCGCCGAACGAACGATGATTGGTTTCGAGCCCCTGTGCATGGCCGAGATGCCTGGTGTGCCGATGTCGCTCTGCTTCATGCCCGGGACGTCCGCGGAAGAAGTGAACCAAGTCACCCAGCGATTGGTGTCGCAGTGGGCCAAGGACCTTGCAGAGCGCCCGTTGGCAGGCGAGGGTGATGGCGGCACCGCATACTTCTCTTCTACGCGATGGCAGTTGACCGGTAGCTCTGCGCAAGGTGCACCAGCAAACCTGACCTGGTCGATGCCTGCCGACGGTCTTTCAATTCCGGACGACCTTGCCGGCGGTGCCGCTTCGCCGAACAACCTGAATGCCACGTTCGTCACCAAGTTTGGATCGCTTGAGGCGGGCAAGAGTCTGCTTCGACAGGTCTATGCGCGCTGGTCTGAACTCTCGGGCGTCAACTACACCGAGGTCACCGATGACAATGCAGCGTGGGGCGCATTGGGTAGTACTACGCGCGGGGACATTCGAGTGGTTGGTCGTACATTCGCCAACGCCGGAGGCGTCTTGGCGTACAACTTCTTCCCAAACAATGGCGACATGGTGATCGTCACCTCCAATAGCAACGCTTGGTCGGCGGCCAACAATCAGCGGTATTTCCGCAACATCATCGCCCATGAACATGGCCACGGATTGGGCTTTGATCACGTCTGCCCAGCCAACAGCTCGAAGCTGATGGAGCCGTTCATCACCACTTCCTTTGATGGTCCGCAGAACGATGACATCCGCGCCGCGCAGCGTCAGTATGGAGACAACTACGAGCCCAACGACACCTATAACACCGGCTCGGCGGTCATCAATGAGTCTGGCTCGACCTCGCTCCCCAATCTTTCAATTGATGACAACTCTGATGTTGATTATTTCAAGTTCAACGCCAACATTGGTGCAACCATCACGGTGCGCGTCAGTCCTCAGGGGCCGGCCAGCTACCTCAATGGCACCCAGAATGCCAATGGCTCTTGCAGTGCCGGCACTAGCTTTCTGCCACTTGCCGTTCATGATCTTGTTCTGAGTATCTACCGCGGAACGAGCACGACGCCACTCATTTCACAGAATGTGTCCGCGCTGGGCGTTGCCGAATCAATCACCAACTACCCGGTGCTTGCATCCGATGTGTACTCAATCAAAGTGTCGTCAGCTTCAACGACCGATGACGTGCAGCTCTACTCCATGATTACCACTATTGTCGCCACTGCTCCGCTCATTGGAGACTTTGATGGCAACGGCTCCGTCGGTGGTGGCGACCTGGGAATTCTCCTTGCAGTGTGGGGGCCAATCACCTGCGGCTCGCCATATGACCTCAATGGCGATTGCGTGATTGACGGCGCCGACTTGGCAGACTTCCTGACGCGTTGGACTTGATTCAAACCCCGATCAGTTGCGCTCCCAGGCTCCAGCGAGGGCATCTGAGGGCCGGTTGGCGTCCTCATGGCTTCCCGCACGTGCTCCTTGGCTCTGGCTCTGGTTCTGGCTCTGGTTCTGGGCCTCCTCTGCCTGCGCAGCATCCACGGCCTCCTTGGCAATGGTGCCATCCTTGCCAACCTGCTCAAAGCGCACGCTGACCCGCTTGCTGACCCCGCGCTGTGGCATAGTGATGCCGTAGAGCTGGTCGCAGGACTGCATGGTGCGCTTATGGTGAGTGATGACAATGAAGTGGCTGCCGGAGAGGAATTCACGGAGCACGTTGCAGAATCGCTCCACGTTGGCCTCGTCCAGTGCGGCATCCACTTCGTCCAGGATGCAGAACGGGCTCGGCTTGCTCTTGAAGATGCTCATCAGTAGAGCAACGGCCGTCATGGTCTTCTCTCCGCCAGAGAGCTGACTGATGACGCGCGGCTCCTTGCCTGGTGGCTTGGCGCGAATCTCCACGCCCGACTCCAAGATGTTCACCTCGCCGGTGACTTCGTCAGGAACCAGGAACAGGTCGGCACTACCGCCGCCAAACAGACGTCGGAACATGCCGCCGTTACCCGCAAAGTTCTCACGAACCGTGTTGAACACCTGCTCAAAGCGAACGCGCGTGACGGCGTCAAGCTGCACGATGAGTTCGCCAAGCAGGGTGGTCGCGGAATCGATGTCGCTCACTTGGCGAACCAATTCCTCGTTGCGCTGCTCAAGCTGGCCCTCTTCCTCGATGGAGTCGAGGTTGACGTTGCCAAGCTTGCGGATTTCGTCCTTGAGTCCAGCCAGTTCCTTCTCAGCAGCACCGCGGTTGGTCTGCGCCCACTCGGGGAGTGCCCGTGCGGCAACATGTTCGGCATAGCCACTGCCAAGATCAAGTTCCAGGTCACTCAGTGCAGATTCTTCCAAGGCCTCGCGCTTGATTTCTACCTCACGGCGCCCAAGTTCCACGCTGTTCCAGTTGCGCTCCAAGATGTGCGCCTGGTCGCGGGCGATCCGCAGCGCAGTGGCTGCCTCTTCGGTACTCCGTTGCGCTGCGGCAACCGCCACGGCGGCGCCTTCCAAGCCCTCAGTGAGCCCAACAAGTTCTGCGGCAGCGGCCTCGGAAGCCACACGTGCTTCCGTAATGGTGGACTC
>CALQCP020000080.1 GCA_943329105.2 Chitinophaga pinensis
ACAAAGGCAATCACTTGGTTCTTGGTGAACGCGGAGAGGAATGCACCGATGGCAAGGAATGTGCCCGCCATCAGTGCGCTGGCGATGTATCCAACAAGAATTGTTCCGTGATCGGGGCTACCGAGCCATGCCACGGTGATCCACAGCGGCGCAGTGAGTGCCAGTGCGACGCATGCAAACGCCCACGCTGCCAAGAACTTTCCAAGCACCAAATCACGAACCGAGAAGGGCAGCGTCAGCAGCAATTCAATAGTGCCGGTGCGCCGGTCTTCGGCCCAGAGGCGCATGCTGAGCGCTGGTACCAAGAACAGGTCCAACCACGGCTGCACTTGGAAGAACGGCCGCAGATCTGCTTGGCCGCGTTCGTACAAGCCGCCCATTTGAAACGTGAGCACGGCAGACATGAACAGGTAGATGACCAAGAAGATGCCTGCCAATGGACTGGTGAAATACGCCGCAAATTCTCGGCGAAAGATGGTGGCGATACGTGCAGTGGAGTTCATCGGGATGCTGCCTTTGTGCGCGGGGCGCCACCAGTATCACTGGTGGTGAGCATGCGGAACACATGATCGAGTCGGTTGCTGGTGACGTTGGCGGCAGCCTTCGCATCGAGCGCCTTCGGCGTGCCGTCAAAGACAACCCGGCCTTCGTTGATGATCACTGCGCGCGTGCATACGGCTTCCACTTCTTCAAGAATGTGGGTGGAAAGCACCACGGCGCGGTCATCGCCGAGTCGGCGAATGAGTTCACGTACTTCATGCTTCTGATTTGGGTCAAGTCCATCGGTTGGTTCGTCAAGAATTAGAATCGGTGGGTCATGCAGTATCGCCTGCGCCAGTCCGGTGCGTCGCTTGTATCCCTTGGAAAGGGTGTCCACCAATTGACGACGGTAGGGTTCCAAGTGCAGGCGTTCAATGGAGCGATCGACGCGCGCCCGCGCATCCGCACCCACATAGCCGCGCGCACGCGCCACGAAGTGCAAGAACTCTTCAACGCGCATGTCTCCGTAGGCAGGCGCGCCTTCCGGCAGGTATCCGAAGGTGCGCTTGGCAGCAATCGGGGCATCGGCAAGCGCGATGCCGTCCAGGGTGACGGTGCCTGCCGTGGGCTCAAGAAAGCCGGTGAGCATGCGCATAGTGGTGCTCTTTCCTGCGCCGTTTGGCCCAAGGAATCCCAACACCTGCCCGGCGGGAACGATGAGATCAATCCCTCGGACCGCTTCGAATGAACCAAAGGATTTACGAAGTCCGCGTGCCGCGATCAGTTCCTTCATGGGGCGATGAGTTTAGCCGCGCGCCGGGTGATGTGCGCAAGAGACTGTTGGCCGCGGCGTATCCTGCACAGGATGTCCGCTATCACCAAAGTTCCGGTTGCTGTGCGCGCTCTTGAGAGCTTTGCGCGGCGCTTTGGTGGCCGCCCCACCGCCTTGGCGCGAGCGCCGGGGCGCGTCACTCTCATTGGCGAGCATGTGGATTACTCCGATGGGTTAGTGCTACCGATGTCCATTGACCGCGACTGTGTTTCTGCAGTGCGGGTGTCAAACGATGGCCGGTGGCGCGCGTGGAGTGATGACTTGCAATCGCTGACGGAGTTGCCGGATCCCGCCGCTGCGTCCATGGCGCCCCGTGCGACCGGTGCGGCCGCGTGGTCGAACCTGGCGCTTGGGGTCTTGGCGGGATTTGCACGCGAAGGGGTGCGCGTGCCGCCGCTGGAGATGGCGTTCGCAAGCGATGTCCCTCTTGGCGCTGGTCTGAGTTCAAGTGCGGCGCTCACGGTGTCATTGGCAACCGCTGTGGCGGAAGTGCTTTCCGCGCCACTCTTTGGCATTCCCCTTGCGCGTATGTGTCAAGAGGCGGAGTCGGAATTCGGCGGCGTTCCGTGCGGCATCTTGGACCCGTTGGCCTCCGCACTTGGTCGTTCCGATCATGCCATGCTCATCGATTGTCGGTCGCTTGATGTGCGTTTTGTGCCGTTTCCACCAGCTTCGCGCGTGGCGCTCTTGGTGTTTGATTCTGGCGTTCATCGTTCGCTGTCCGATGGTCGGTATGCGGAGCGCAGGCATGAAGTGGAAGACGCCGCACGCGCCGCTGGTGTTGGCATGTTGCGCGACTTGGATGAAACCAAACTTCGCACGTTGAAGTTGCCAGCACTCTTTGAACGCCGCGCTCGTCACGTGGTGCGGGAGATCCAACGTGTGCAACTGGCAGCCAACGCACTTCGTCGTGACGACATGGAACTCTTTGGATTGTTCATGGCGCAGAGTCATCAATCCCTGCGTGATGATTTTGCGGTGAGTACGCCCGAGCTTGACGCGCTGGTTGACGAGGCCCGCGCGCTTAGTACCGCTGGCGGGGTGTACGGCGCGCGCCTGACCGGGGCAGGATTTGGCGGATCCGTGATCGTGCTTACTGACGCGGCGCGAACCGGGACCGGCGAACGCATCGCCGCGGGGTTTGAGCGTCGATTCAAGCGCCCCGCGAGTTGGCAGCGCGTTTCATCCGCACCCGGCGCGGCGGTCATTCCTGCGGCGCGCTGGCCGGCGGCGTAACCTCCCCGTATGCAAATTACCATTCTTGGGGCCGCGGGAGAGGTCACTGGCAGTGGGTACTTGGTCCAAACCGCGCGTGCCAACGTGCTCATTGATTTTGGGATGTTCCAAGGTCGCGGCGCAGGCGACGAAAAAAACCGTGAGATTGACCCCGTCGTTCCTGCTCGCCTTGATGCGGTGGTCTTGACACATGCGCATCTTGATCATGTTGGTCGGCTGCCGCTACTGGTTGGTCTTGCTTGTGCAGTGCACGCCACGCATGCAAGTTGTGCGCTGGCGGAATTGATTTTGCGTGACTCTGCCAAGATCCAAGAGGGCGACGCCGTTCGCGAAAACCGCTCGAAAGAACGGACCGGCGCAACGCCAGACGCAGTAGCGCTGTACGGGACTGCCGAAGTGGACGCCATCGTTTCGCGCATGCGCGGCCATGAGTACGAGCAATGGATTGAAGTGGCGGATGGAATCACCGCGCGTTTCCAAGATGCTGGGCACATCCTTGGGTCCGCCAGTGTTGAACTCCGCGTTACTGAAGGCGGCTCCACCAAGACCGTCGTGTTCTCTGGCGATGTTGGTCAGAAGTGCATGCCCATCCTTCGCGATCCCGTGCCGTGTCCGCCCGCCGACTTGGTGTTCTTGGAGTCCACGTACGGAGATCGCAACCATCGCCCTGCTGAGGAGACGTTTGCAGAATTGCGTGCGATTCTTGAGCAAAGCGCATGGCAGAAGCGCAAGGTGCTCGTGCCAAGCTTTGCAGTTGGTCGCGCGCAATTGTTGTTGCATGTGCTGGCGGAGATTGCCCGTGATGGGCGCTCGCCAGTGGTCCCCGTATATCTTGACAGCCCGATGGCCATCCGTGCCACCGAGATCTATAGCAAGTTTCCTGACGACTTTGACGATGAGTCACGCGGACTAGCGCGCAGTGGACAAGCGCGGCGCGAGTTTGCCAATGTGAACTTGTGCGTGACACCGCAGCAGAGTCGTGACTTGAATGAGAGTTGGGACCCCGCCATTGTGATCGCTGGCAGCGGCATGTGTGATGGTGGTCGTATCTTGCATCACCTGCGTCACAATCTTTGGCGGCACGGGGTGCAGGTGCTACTCACCAGCTTCATGGGGCAGGGCTCACTCGGTCGGAAATTGGTCGACGGCGCTCAGTCGGTCCGGATCTTTCGCGAGGACGTGGTGGTGCGAGCGGATGTGCGTACCGTCGGCGGGCTCAGCGCCCATGCCGGACAAGGCGGCTTGATCGAGTGGTTCATGGGGACATCCAAAAAACCAGCCGCGCCCCGGGTGGTACTCACCCATGGTGAGGACCGGCAGCGGGGCGTACTTGCCCAGGCATTGACCGGCATGGGCGGGTGTACGGTGATCCAGCCCAAGCGCTTCGAAGTTATTGAAATCTGACGCCGCCGGCGGTATTTCCCGGCAAATTGGCGGGATCCGACGCTCGACGGCCGCCGTAGGAATACCGGATCCAACCGCCAGAATCGGGTTCGGCTATTCTGCCAATCCCGCTCCGATAGATCGGTTTGCGGGTCGAACGCAGAGGAACCAGTATGAAGATGTCGAGCAATCACTCCGCCTTGAACGTCACTCTGTCCGCCGCCAAGCTCATTGCAGCGCCGGCCTTGATGTCAGCCATGATGACCGTGATGGTTGTTGGGGGCTGCTACGCGCCCCAGCCCACGGAGCTGTATCGCACCGAGAATCTCCCCAGCGAGCATTGGTACACGCTTGACGAAGATGACTCCCGCGTAGAAGCCCTGCCGCATGCACTCCGCAATTCATTGACCCAGCAGCGGCAGTTGGTTGCTCTTGAACAGGGATCGGGTGAGGACTCCGAGGAGCAGCCGCTCTCGCCTGGGACCATTAAGAAGGTCGCCGAGCTCGACCAGACCTGCAACGATGCTTACTTGATCTCGTTTGACAGCATCGCCAGCAATCCGACCCCGGACCTCAACGGCCAGTTTGAGTCATGGGACCGTCGCCGTCAGAATGACTCGATGGTCTACAACCAGAACTTCCGGGCACTCGCCGACGAGTGGAGCCGGTTCTGGCTGATGGAGATGCCAGGCGGTACGCCGTACGACACGGTGAACACTACTGGTCGCTTCTGATCAGCGTTCAAGTATCGGGTTAAAAACGTCCATCAGCCCGCCATCTTCGGCGGGCTGATGTGTTTTTACTTTGCAACGATGCTCCTGAGCAGCGCTAGGAAGGCTCTTCGGATATGTCCGCACTGGCGCTATCAACCGGCGCAGTGCGTGCTGCGCCATTCACGCGCACGGTTAGGTAGCTCGCGGCCTTCGCCGCATGATGAACCATGCGGTCTGCATAGCGGAGCGCATCAAGTTCGTTGATGGCGGTGTCAGGGGTAGTGCCGCCGGCAGCGGTACGGTTGAGTGTGTCGCTGCGTTCTTGCTTACGCCGGGCGCCCAACGAGGCGGAGATGCGTTTCAGTTCTGCAAGTGGCGGAGGCGACTCTGGATTCCGAAGCCAACCATCAAAGACTTCCACGGCAGTTCGTGCATCGTTGAGGTACTCGCGCACGACCGGCGGAAAGGCGTTCATGTTGCCGGCGGCCGGGAGCAAATTCTGGACATCGCCTATCAGTCGCGTGAGATGATCAAGTGCGCCAACGGTGCCGCGTTGCAGTTCCACGGTGTCATCATCGCCTTCCGGTACCTGAATCTCACCAACGTAGCGTCGCGTTGCATCAAGGCTTGCCGTTGCACTGGTGATTCGGTCAGCAATACTCTCAAGACCGCTGCCGCTGAGCACGACGAGCGCCATGCTGGTGACCGCCATTCCCGATTCGGTCAGACCCCGTCGCGCCGTTGCGGCCGCAACACCGGGGACTTCAAGCGCACTGCGGTCGAATTCCACGATCGGTGGTACGTCACTTCGGTCAGGGATCCATCGCGCCAGTCGTCGCGCGAGTGGCACGGCACCGATCAGTATTGGCAGCGCACCGAGCGCGGTGAAGCCCGTGTGGAATGCAGCAAGACCGATCGCGTTTGGCTCCGCGCCTGTTCCACGAGCAATAGTGGTGCCGATGGCGTCGGCAGCATCTCGCAGCGGCGTGAACAGGAGTAGCGCGATCGCTGCTTGCACCACGGCGCAGATCGCCCACGCTGCGGCAATACGCCGTGCCGAGGCGCGCGTGCCCAGCGTGGCAAGCACGCCAGTACTGGTTGTTCCGATGGTGGCACCGATCGTCACACTGGCGGCTTCGTTCCATCCCAACGTACCGCTATGCAGTGCAACCATCACCAGCGCGATGGGGGCGGCGCTTGATTGCATGGCACATCCAAGGAGCATTCCAATCGCCACCAGTGCCAGGCGACCAGTGACCGTGCCGCCGTCGTGCCCAGCGAGATCAATGGACGAAGCGACTGGCGCAACGTTGTCGCGGATGAAGGTGATTGCCAGCAGTAGCACGGTGATGCCCGCGATGGCGGTGCCGATGTGCTTCCAACGTCCGCGACCAAGGGTTCGCAACACCGCACCAAGCGCTAAGAGCGGCATGAGGACGGCAGCGATTCCAGTACTCAGGCCCAGCGTGGCGACCAGCCAGGTGGTGCTTGACGTTCCCACGGTGGCACCGGCAACCAGCGGAATGGCGGCTGCAATGGACATCATTCCTGAGGTGATGAAGCCAATAGTGGCCAGCACTGTGGCGCTTGAAGCCTGCGTGGTGACCGTCATCACCAAGCCTGCTCCAAACGCACGCGTTGGTCGCGCGGTCACGCTGTGCAGCAGCCGCCGAATGGATGGCCCCTCCAGCGCTTTCAATCCCTCAGTCAGGAGGGTCATTCCTAAGAGGAACAGCCCAACGCCGCCGAGCAGCAGTGCAATGGTGTGCCAGGAGGTCGGAGGGAGTTCACTCAGAGTTAGTTACCGCCGGGCGATCACGAGGCCCGTGAATCGCCGCCAACGCTCCATGACGGCATCCAAGAGAAGAGTTTCTCAAGCATGGGTGCGTTGGTGCGTTGGTGCTTTGCCATGGCTTGGAATTCACCAGCATCGAAATACACGCCGCCGCAGCTGGTGCATTGATCAACCATCACGCCACCCAGCGGAACTTCCTTCATCTTGTTGCCGCACTTTGGGCAGCACATCCAATGTGCTGCCTTCTGAGCGCTGGCTTGCGCTGCGGCTCGGCTGGCATCAAGCCCGGCGCGCATGGACTGCAAGATTTGCTGATCCTTCTCGTGGAATTGGCGGTCTGCTTCGTTGTATCCGGTGGAATCTGGGTTTGGCATCGGTGTGTGTTGTTCAGGGGTGCGAGTCAGTGGAGGATACCGGGGTTCAGACATCGCAGATTCGAACCGCTGCGGCGAGAGCGGTGCGGGCATCGCCGCGAGGCATGAATTCCTGAGCTAACCAGCCCTTGAAGCCGGTTGCCACGATGGCCTCAGTGATCCCCTTGTAGTTGAGTTCCTGCGTGTCATCAAGGTTACTCCGGCCCGGATTTCCAGCCGTGTGGTAGTGCGCGAGGTACTGGTGGTTGTCACGGATGGTGCGAATGACGTCACCCTCCATGACCTGCATGTGATAAATGTCGTAGAGCAGCTTGAAACGATCACTACCGACCGCCTTGCAGAGTTCAACGCCCCACGCGGTGCGGTCGCACATGTAGTCGCCGTGGTCAACCTTGGAGTTGAGCAGTTCCATGATGACAGTGACGCCGCATGTATCTGCAAGTGGGGTGATGCGACGCAGTCCGATGGCGCAGTTCTTCAGTCCTTCTGCATCCGGCAATCCGGCGCGGTTGCCGCTGAAGACGATCATTTGCGGAATGCCTGCAGCAGCCACTTTGGGCAGGAGTGCTTCGCTCTTGGCAACCAACTCGTCATGATTTTCAAGGCGGTTCCAGCCCTTGGTGATACCGCCCGGACCATTGGCAACCGCGCAGGTGATGCCGTGCTTGGCTGGAACACGCAGTTGATCTTCCGACAGCAACTCCACGGAACCAATGCCCACGTCCTTCGCCATTTCACACAGTTCATCGAGGCTCATGCCGCTAAAGCACCACGCACACACGCTCTGGCGAATGCGACCGCGGCGTGCCGGAGGTTGTTCTTGCGCAAGCGCGGCGGGTGCGTAAACAGAACCGGACGCAGCGCCATGACTGATTCCGCCCAGCGCAGCGGCGGTGGAGGCAGCGAGTCCCGCGTGTACGAATGATCGTCGATCCATGGTGCAGAGCCTACCGGGCGGGCTCGGCGCGGTTGCCTATCCTGCGCCAATGAGCAAGCCCACAGTCATCACCATCGTGGACAGCCACACCGAAGGCGAGCCGACGCGCGTGGTGATCGCGGGCGCCCCAGTACTGGCCGGGCGAACGGTGCACGAAATGGCCGCCGACTTGGCGGCCCATCATGATTGGTTTCGGTCCGCCGTCGTGTGCGAGCCGCGCGGCAATGAAGTCCTGGTTGGTGCGCTACTGGTTCCCAGCGCGGATCCAACATGCACGACGGGTGTCATCTACTTCAACAGCGCAGGGCTCCTTGGAATGTGCGGTCACGGAACCATTGGCGTAGTGCGCACGCTGGCACATCTTGGTCAACTTGCACCGGGAGCAGTGCGTTTAGAAACACCAGTCGGCCTAGTGGTAGCGCAGATTTCCGGGGAGTCCGATGGCATTGAAGTTGCCAACGTTCGGTCCTTCGTGCACCGCGCCGGCGTGACGCTTCGGCTTGATGATGGACGCACCGTGCATGGCGACATTGCCTGGGGTGGTAACGGATTCTTCCTGTGCGAAGATCACGGCGAAGCAATCGAACTTGGCAATCTGCCCGCGCTCAGCCAAGTGGCGTGCGCCATTCAACGTGCACTGGAGCGCGATGGTTTGAGCATGGTGAATTCGTATCCGGTTGATCACGTAGAACTTCTGGGGCCGCCACGGGATCCGCGTAATCACGGTCGCAGTTTCGTCTATTGCCCGGGCGGCGCGTATGACCGATCGCCGTGCGGCACCGGTACCAGTGCCAAACTGGCGTGCTTGGAAGCGCACGGAACGCTTGCGCCGGGCGATGTATGGCGCCAAGAATCCCTGATTGGCAGCGTCTTTGACGCGTGGTACGCGCGGGCGCCCCACGGTGGCGTATTGCCAACCATCCGCGGCCGAGCCTGGATTACCGCGCAAGGAACCCTGCTATTGCATCCCACCGACCCATATCGGCACGGCATTGTTCCGTCCGCTGTCCGCTGATTGCCCACTCATCACTATGACACTCATGCCAACATCATCACAGCCCATGCAGCGTGCCGACTGGAACGGCGTCTTTCCCGCAATCACCACGCCGTTCAAGGCTGATGAAGCCATCGACCTTGATCTCTTTGGTCGGCACATCGCTTGGATGGCGGGGCACGGGTGCAATTCATTGGTGACGCCCGGTTCGCTTGGCGAAGGCGGGCTGCTTTCCCTTGATGAAAAACGTTCGCTATGGACGCGCGCTGTCGAAGTGCTTGGCGATGCGTTGCCGGTGGTGGCGGCAGTGGGTGCATGCGGAACGCGCGAGGCGGTAGAAATTGCCCAAGCCGCCCAGGCGTGCGGATGTCGCGGATTGATGGTGCTGCCGCCGTATGCGTACGTTGGTGACTGGCG
>CALQCP020000081.1 GCA_943329105.2 Chitinophaga pinensis
GTAGCAATTGCCTCAATAAGTCCATCACACGATGTCGGCGGGGAAGTCTGTAACAACCACGGCAGATGCGCTTGCAACTTCGCAATCACCCGCGGAGATGGCGGAAACCACGCATCAAGTACATCAGCATTCACAATCTCTTCGCGCCGCTCCAACGTGTCAAACTTGGTTCCGATGGCATCAAAGAACGCGCCGCCGTGGAAGCATCCGACCGGCTTCTGAAACGGGAAGCTCAACTTCCAACTGACCTTTGCTTCAAGACCAGCAATCATCTTTGCAAAGTGCACGGACCGCGCACGCATCACATCCATACTGGCGTGTAGCGCTTGATATGTCACCGCGCCACTCCGGATTTCAATGCCAACCGACTCCAACCCTGCCCGCAGGTACATGTCAAGAATCTCCTGACGCCCGATCGCCATGATTCGCGTTCCGCCATGCGAATCAACCCACCGCAGCGCCGCGTGCATCAGAAGCGTTGCCACCTCCGTGTTGCGCGCCGACTTGGTGACCGTCAGAAGCCGAAGCTCATACAAACCATCATCAAATGCAAACGGAAGGAGTTCGCGCGCCACATACTTGTCCATTGAATACGAAGGCGCTGTGGGCGGAGTAATACTGATAAATCCAACGACCACTCCGTTGATCTTTGCGACAACGTAATGATTGTGATCATCAAGCGCGTCCCGCAATCGTCCTGCGCCGTTTACTGGGTGCTGCCCAAGTTCGCGCGCGTACACGTCATGTCGAATGCAATAGATATCTTCGCGATCAAGCGCAGTAGCCGACGACAACTCCAGTTGCGCCTGCGTCATGCCAACACCCAGCCGGGCGCGAGCACTGGATTGGGCCATGATGCGGTTCATAAGCACTCGTACACTACCGCTCCTTCCACCGCGACCACCGCCAGCGCTGCCCATGCTCATCCCCCACCCCTACCTCCGGCTCTACGTCGACAACACTGGTCGTTCGCACTTTGAAGCCTGCACGCTTCCACTCGGCACGCGCAGCTTCGCGCCGCCGACCACGCCGCTTGAAGCGTCCGAGTTCCTCCCAGCAACCGGATTCGTAGTGGTGCGCTTCGCTGGCGACTGGTCCGGACCATGGCACCCTTCGCCGTACCGACAATGGTTCTTCATGCTGGCCGGCTCGCTCACCATCACCGACGGCAACGGCACGGAACGCACCCTCTGCGCCGGCGACGTCATCCTCCTTGACGACATGGGCACCAAAGGCCACCTGACGCGCGTCAACGGCGGCCAGCAAGTGGTTGCGGTGGGGGTGCGGGTGCCGGATACCGCATAACGCGCTCTTCACGGCGACCCGTTACCCATGTGCCCGGACGGCGCGAAGGCCGCCGCCGGCGTTGGCCGAGTGTTTAACTCGTTGGGATTTGCTCGTTTACACATGTAGTTCCCCGGGCCGACGAAACATGCGCGTTGCGATGAACGCAATCTGAGCGCACACCTAACACAACTACGCGATGGTGACGCACCCCGCTTTGCGTTACTACAAGAGACAGGACATTTCTCTTGTTGCCCTTGTTCCATCACTCCCATTCCCTTTGGAGCACCTCTATGAAACTGATTTCTCCGCTTGTTGTCACCACCGCATTGATCGCACTGACACATGCAGCCTCTGGCGCTGTTGTTACTCAGTGGACCTTTAACTCCTCAAATGCAGCTCTCACGCTCACTCCCTACATCGGCGCCGGAACCGCTACGTATGTGGGTGGCACCGCTGCCAATGGCACAGGAATTGCAACCGGGTGGGCTGATGACACCACCGCCGTCGCGCCAGTTGTAAACAATCGATGGACCATGTTGTCATTCCCAACGGCAAGCAACGCAAGCGGCACCGCTGGCGCACAGTTTGCGGTTTCAACAGTTGGATATGAAGATGTGATTGTGACGTTCGGTCTTCGAAACTCAAACACATCCAGCAAGTACGCCATGCTGCAGTACTCAACCGACGGTACAAACTTCACAAACTTTGGTGACGTGATCACTGGCACTGGCGATGCTTGGACGTCCGTGTCACGCGATCTGTCGGCATTGACAGCCGCCGACAACATCAGCACATTCGCCTTCCGTGTTGTTTCCGTATTTGCCCCGGGCACTTCTGAATATGCAGCCGCGAAGAGCACTAGCACCTACGCCGCTACCGGAACATATGGATTTGACTTGGTCACGGTGAGTGGCACCGCAATCCCAGCCCCTGGTGCAGTTTCACTGCTCGCGGTTGCTGCCTTGATGGCACGACGCCGACGCTAAGTGTTTGCTGTCTTGATTCTGAAACCTCCAACCGCCTCCATTCACATGGAGGCGGTTGTCTATTGGCAACTCATCCCCCATCCATACCTCCGCTTCTGCGCCGGCGACGTCATCCTCCTTGACGACATGGGCACCAAAGGCCACCTGACGCGCGTCAACGGCGGCCAGCAAGTGGTTGCGGTAGGCGTGCGGGTGCCGGCGGATGCCCCGTAAAGGCCGCGGGCGTACGTGCACCGTCCTTGTGGGGCATACGATGAAAGCATGACCACGGCATTAAAGATGAGTCTCGCCAGCCTCGCCGCTTGTCTCGCGCACGGCTGTACCGGCGAATCAACAACCGGTCTCGCATTGCCCGACCTCGCGGCGCACCAGGGGAAGCACCGCGTGCTGATCATCGACACGCCGTCCATGCAGGCCGCCCCCTACCTGCAACAAATCAGCGCTTTCGATGCAGCAGCGGCGGGTCTGAAGGAACGTGACCTGGAAGTCATCACCCAAACATCAGCGCCAGCGTTTCGGGTGCGGCTCGTTGGTAAAGACGGTGGAGTGAAGCTTGACCGCAGTACGCCGATGACTACCGATGAGCTCTTCACCATCATCGATGCGATGCCCATGAGGCAGGACGAAGTATCGAATCGCTAAAGCATGCCTCGTCTCACTCGGTGCATCGGGGAAACATGGATGACGAGGCGTTGGTGAGTTTGAAGTTGCGGGGAGCCGGGGGGCGTGTGCTTTTTCGGGGGTAGCGCAGCTAGAACGGCGCTTTTATCAATCAAAGAACAAAATCTGAAAATGCATGATGGATGGGGAGGCCAGATTGCGTTCTCGTAAGTGGCGCGGGCGTCATTCGACGCCTTCATACGACCCCTTCCCGAAAGGTTTTTCCCAATGGTTATCTCAGAGTACCGCTCAATGCGTACCGTCTTCGCATCCGTATCGTTTGCGCTGGTTGCCGCCGTCGCTGCTAACGCAGACATGGTCGTGTCCCAGCAGAATTTCAACAACTTGACCGTTGGCAACCTCGCAAGCGACACCACTGGCGTCACCGCTGGCCAGGGTGGTTGGTACATCTTCGGTTCCCCCGCGAGTTACGCGCAGGTCGTTACTGACCCAAATGCCGCGAACACGAACGGCGCGAATGCGCACAACGGCGGTCAGGTCCTTCGGACCCAGGCTGCCACCAGCGGCACCTCGACGCGCTTCACTTGGAACGACGACGTGGCCAACACGATGGGATCGAACCCGGCCGGAAACAACGTGTTCAACATGACCTACGACTTCTACATGGACGGCGCCAGCGCGACCAGCACCAACCGTTACGGGAACTACCTCTACGACACCACCGGCACCAAGATCATCGCCGGTGTCACGATGCAGAACAACACTGGACAGCTCTACCTGCTCAGTAACTACAACAACGCGGGAACGATCGGCAACTTCAGCTTCAGCACCGGTACTTCGGGCATCCTTGCGCGAAACACGTGGTACACATTTATGTACACGTTTAACTCGACTACTGGACGTGTGACGGCGGGCTTTAAAGCCTACGGCGCCGCAACCTTCACGGAGTTCTTCGTCGATGGCGCGGCTGCGGGTTCGGTCGCTGGCGAGTACGACCTGATCGGTTCTGTCAACGCAGCGGCTGCGGGTACGTCCACCCTCGGCTTCTATGACAACATCAACGCCTTCACCAGCAGCACTGTTCCAGCTCCAGGAGCGATTGCGCTTCTCGGTCTCGCTGGATTCGTGAGTCGCCGTCGTCGCTGAGTAGATGAGGCTCAAATAGCTTGGTAATTGACCAGCGCCCCGTCGTCAGACGGGGCGCTGTCTTTGCAATTTCAAGTAGTAGTTCTTCCGCTCGCTCTCGATCTGCGACGACATGCTGTAGAACCGATCCTTCGTGCCGCCGGACGCGCCGTTCGGCTCTGTGGCGAGGTGAATCTGCTACTTTCCCGTGCAATGACCGAGCACCCGAACAATCCACTTCAGGGCATGACGCTTGAAGCCATCCTGACCATCTTGGTCGAGCGTCATGGTTGGGAAACTTTGGCGCAGGGAATCAAAGTGCGCTGTTTCACAAGCAACCCAAGCATAAATTCCAGCCTCACTTTTTTGCGTAAGACTGATTGGGCGCGCCAAAAAGTAGAGGCGTGGTACCTGTACGACTTGCGCAACGGTATTAAATAGATCGACGCACGTCATTGCGCCTACACGAGGGGCTTGACTGGCGTGAACGCCATAATAATTCTGATTCTTGAAAGTCGGCATAATTATTGGCATGCAGAATTGGTCGGACTACAGTCATTCTGTAGTGCGTTTCCAGGCCAGAACCGTCCAGCACTTTCTATGTCTTCGATCTTGTTTCTCAGGAGCTGTCTTGAACACAGTGCATCCATCCACAACCCGTTTCACTTGTGCTCTGACAACGCTTTTGGCAATTTCGTGCGTCGCTTCCGCGCAAGTTGAGCGGCAATTTGACGGCACGGTCGATCCCCAAATTGGCGTTATGCCACACGCCAATACCATTATGAAGCCACTGCCAATTGGCATTGCCGGCGGGGGCAAAGACGAACTGAGAACTGGTTGCAATGGCTGTAACAAAGAAGCCATGTACAAAGCGTTCATCGCTTCAAGAGGTCAGCAAGACGAGGCTGTGCAAACGCTTGCGGACACGCCGAGCGACACGGACATTCTTGACAACAACTTTGATGTGACCATTGACCCCGCGGTGTCATTTATTTCTGGTAGCAACACCATGACGTTGGCGAGCACGGTGAACGGGTTGACGCAGTTCACTTTCCGCCTACGTAGCACCACTGCAACGATCACCAACGGATACACCATTTCAAGCGTGGTGATCAATGGTGTCACAACAGTGCCAGGCTCGGCCGTGACAAGCGTGGGCACATATGGCCGCAGTGTCACGCTCGATCGCGCTTACAACATTGGCGAGCAATTCACGGTGAAGGTGAATTATTCCGGCACTCCGGTCAGCGTTGGCTTTGGCAGTTTTGTCATTGGCGCCACGGCCCTGAACAGTCTTCCCTTTGCGTGCAATCTTTCAGAGCCGTACTACTCCGCAAGTGTGTGGCCAGTGAAGGACGGAGACACTGGCCAGCCTGGCGACAACTCCGACAAGAGCACGGCGACCATTTCAATTACCGCGCCGAGCGCGTATAAAAGTGTTTCTAATGGTGTGCTGCAATCTGTTACGCCAGTGGCTGGGGGCAAAAATAAAACCACGTGGCGCACGAATATTCCAACCGCGTCGTATTTATTCTGCTTCGGCATTCACGCCTACAACGTGTACGACTACATCTATAACTATCCGCTGAACAGTGGTGGCACTGGCAGTATGCCGTTTCAGATAAATATTTCTCCGCCCAGTGATACTGCGAACAACCGCGCTGTTTGGAGTCAGTCCTTGCAAATGATGGAAACACTGCGCCCGCTGTTCGGCGTGTATCCATTTGTGTCTGAAAAATACGGCATTTATCAATTCACATTTGGCGGCGGCATGGAGAATCAAACCCTGACCGGCATGGGTGGATTCAATGAAGGCACGACCGTGCATGAACTTGGCCATCAATGGTGGGGGGACAATGTCACATGTAAAACCTGGAATGATATTTGGCTCAATGAAGGATTCGCCACTTACTCGGAAGCCCTTTGGTATGAACGCAAGCCTGGATCCACTGGTCTGCCCGCATTGCACAACGCTATGGCGTCACGTCGACCTGCAGCGGCGGCCTTGACTGGCACCACAAGCGCAAGCGTGTATTGCTACAACGTTGCCAGTGCTAGCGCCATTTTCAGTAGTAGCACCTCGTACAACAAAGGCGCGTGGGCTCTGCACACGTTGCGCAAATATGTTGGCGACGTGAAGTTCTTTCAAATCCTTGCCAATTATCGCACGACGTATCAAGGCTCTGCCGCAACCACGCAACAATTCGTAGATATTGCTAGCGCAGTGTATGGATCCAGTTTGCAGGGGTACTTTGATTCATTCGTGTTTGGTCAAGGAGCGCCCGCGTACTCATATGCAACTCAAGCGGTCACCATCAACGGCAAGACCTACCTCAAGTTGAATGTGCAGCAAACTCAAAACGTGCTCATGGGCAAGAACGGCAAATTTGTCACGCCGATTGATGTGAAAATCACAACCTCAAGTGGCGTAAGCACCGTGGTTATTTTGAATAACGAACGCGAGGAATCTTTTGTGATTCCAACCAATCGCTTGGCCACTGCCGTAGTGCTTGACGAGAGCAATTGGATTTTGAACAACGGAAAGGCGAGCACGACCTACTTGGCCAGTGCGCCAAAGTTGCTTGAGGCTGTGCCCGCGCTTGGATCCAGCACGGAATGTTCGGGGTTGCCAACAACCGCGCAGTTGACCTTTAGTGAAAATATCGTGGCCACTGGGGCGCACTTCACAGTGGTTGGTCCTGCAGGCGCTATCACCCCAACATATTCCTACAACGCTGCCACTAACACGGTGTCACTTGGTCTTGGCACGATTGATGTTGCGGGCACATACCAGGTCACGGTGTCGGATCTCATCACGGCCGGCGGCATTCGCCTTGACGGTGAAATTGCCAATGCAAATGCGCCCGCAAGTCTTCCTTCAGGCGATGGTTTGGCCAACGGCGCGGCGGTGTACACATTTGCATTGACTTGCATTCGGTGTTCCGCTGATTTGAACGGCGACGGCATCGTGAACGGGGCGGACCTGGGCATCCTCCTCGCAAACTGGGGTGCGTGCGGCACGGGCACCTGCGCCGCGGATCTGAACGGCGACGGACAGGTGAACGGCGCCGACTTGGGAAGGCTGCTGAACGACTTTGGACCTTGTCCTTAAGAATCGCAATCGCAATCTGAGTCACAATTACCATCGCATTGGCGCTGGTTGATGAACTGCGCGGTAACACCGCCGCGCTTGATTTGCTCAGAGAAGGCGCGCTGCCTACAAAGGGATGCATTCGTAACGAAATTGTTCCGATTGAGGCGTTCATTGCCAATCGCTGTGGCAAATATGACGCCTATTATCTTCGCGAAATGAAAAACTACGTTATCGCAGGTGGTAGTTCCGGAATCGGAAAGGCCCTTACCGAACAGCTGCTTGCCGCGGGTCACCGCGTCTATGTCCTGGCGCGCGCCGCCCGGGCATTGGAGCCGCACCCCAATCTTCAATTTATTGAGACGGATTTCAGCGTCCCCGCGCCAGTGATCCAAGGGTTACCTGAGGAGATTCACGGGCTTGCCTACTGCCCCGGAAGCATTCAACTTCAGCCGTTTCACCGGATGAAGGAAGACCTCTTTCTGAACGACTATCGAATCAATGTCCTGGGAGCAGTGCACCTCATTCAGGCCGCGTTACCCGCGCTGAAGAAGCCTGGGCAATCATCCATCGTCTTGTTTAGTACGGTGGCAGTGCAAACCGGAATGCCCTTCCACGCCTCGATCGCTGCTGCAAAGGGCGCCGTTGAGGGCCTCACCCGTTCCCTGGCCGCGGAGTTTGCCACCGCGGGCATTCGGGTGAATGCCATTGCGCCATCACTGACGAACACCCCGCTTGCCGATCGACTGCTCAATAGTCCTGAGAAGTTGGACGCATCCAACAAGCGTCATCCGATCGGCCGGGTTGGTCAACCCGCCGAAGTAGCGGCACTCGCTGCACTGCTCCTGAGCGAGCATGGGTCATGGATGACGGGCCAAGTGCTGCACCTGGATGGCGGCATGGGTCAGTTGAGACTGTTCGCGTGACGTAACGCATTTCCTGCGTAAAGTCTGATCAACCAACCGAATGCGAGCCGCTATGCGAGGCGTAAAGAAAGAGAATTTACCGCAGAAGATCTGCTTGTCCTGTGGACGCCCCTTCACGTGGCGCAAGAAATGGGAACGCGATTGGGATCAAGTGAAGTATTGCTCGGATCGTTGTCGATCATCAAAGCGCGGAACCTCCTGAATCATGACACAACGCGTCCTGCTCTGGTACCGAAACGACTTGCGAGTCGCAGACCATGAAGCGCTACACCGGGCGGTTGGTTCAGGCGCGCAGATTCTGCCGGTGTACATCGATTCATGTGCAGCCAGCCGCTACGAGCTGCCGGGCAATCCCGCCATTCCTGGCTTTCGTCGCAAGTTTCGACTTGAATCGCTGCGGGCGCTTGATCAGCAGTGGCGTGATTGGAATAGTTCGCTGGTTGTGATGACCGGCGAGCCAGCGGAAGTCATTCCGCAGCTATGCGCCAAGTATCAGATCAATGCGGTGTTCGTGAACGCCGAAGCGGCGCATGATGAGGCACGGCAATATGCGCAGTTAGCGCAGCAACTGCAGAGCGCGCACATTGCATGCAATGTCTTTCACGGCGCCCCGTTGATTCACCCCGACGATCTTCCGTTTGCGCTGCGTGATCTCCCCGACATCTTCACCCAGTACCGCAAGATGGTGGAAGCCCGACTCTTTGTCCGCGCGTGCTTCCCAACGCCCACCGCAGTGCAGGCGCTGCCACATACCGAAGCGCCCTTTGCGCCGCACTTCCCTGAAACGATCGCCGATGTTCGAAGCGCCCTGCCATTTCAGGGCGGTGAGCCGGCAGGCCAGGCACGGCTTCATGACTATGTGTGGAAGTCTGACTTACTTCGCACTTATAAAGAGACACGCAACGGAC
>CALQCP020000082.1 GCA_943329105.2 Chitinophaga pinensis
AGAAGAAGGGCGACCCCGCCTTTGCCGCAACGCTGGCTGGCTACGCAGACGCGTATGTCAACGATGCGTTCGGCGCGTCACATCGCGCCGATGCATCCATGGTGGCACTGCCGCGCGCGATGAAGTTGCGTGGAGCGCCAGCGCTGGCAGGGCGCTTACTAGAGAAAGAATTGCAATTCTTGGGCGCGGCGCTTGAAGCCCCCAAGCGTCCCTTTGTTGCCATCGTCGGCGGCGCCAAGGTCAGCGACAAATTACTGGCACTCTCCAATTTGTTAGACAAGGTGGACATGGTGATTGTGGGCGGAGCCATGGCCTACACGTTCCTGCGCGCCGAGGGCGTGAGCACCGGATCAAGCCTCGTGCAGCCAGAGATGATCGAGAAAGCGCGCGACATTCTGCGCGCTGCGCAGGAGCGCGGTTGCACCATCTTGCTACCGATCGACCATGTCTGCGGTCGCGCACTTGCTGCAGGAACGGAAACCTGCGAAGTGATCGGTGGAATTCCGGACGGCTGGATGGGTCTCGACATTGGGCCGCGCTCACGCGACCTGTTTGCCGAAGCGTGCCTCACCGCCAAGCAAGTGGTATGGAACGGACCGATGGGCGCGTTTGAGACGGCCCCATTCGATGTGGGCACCATGACGATCGCCCGTGCGGTTGCCGCAGCCACCCGCACCGGCGCCATCACCATCGCGGGAGGCGGGGACACCGCGTCGGCGTTGGACATTGCACACCTTGCCGACGCACTCACCCACGTTTCAACCGGCGGTGGTGCCAGCTTGGAAATGCTGGAAGGCAAGCGATTTGAGTCGGTGGATGTACTTGATCCTGCGTGAAGACAGTACCGTCACTGCCCCTGAACCTGTCCGTCTATAGTGTGCATATCAACGGAGCCCACACCATGCGCCACGCACTCGTCACCGCCGCCGCTAGTCTCGCTCTCGCACTTTCGTTCGTATCCGGCGCACGCGCGCAGGATGAGAAGAAGCTCGAGGTGGGAGGTACTCCTCCGGAAGGCTTCGCCGAACATTTGGAATTCGTCCAGGGCGACAAGGTTGAGACCTTCAGCAAAGACAAGGTCTACGTGGTGGAATTCTGGGCAACGTGGTGCGGGCCATGCAAGCGCTCCATCCCGCATCTCACTGAACTGCAGACGGACCTCGGTTCGCGTGGTTTAGAAATCATTGGCGTGAGCGATGAGCCCGTTGACCTTGTCAAGAAGTTCGTCAAGGAGAAGGGCTCTGCGATGGGCTACACCGTGGCCACGCAGAAGAAGGAAGACACCTTCATCAAAGACAAGTGGTTTAAGGCTGCTGGTCAGAAGGGCATTCCGTGCGCGTTCGTCATCAATCGCTCCGGAAAGATCGTCCATATCGGCAACCCGCTCGATGAGAACTTTGACCGCATCATCAAGCAGACGCTCGCCAATCGCTATGACCCGGAATTGATGTCACGCGTTGAGCCAACCATCAACGCTGCGCGCCGAGCCGCCAAGAGCCGCAACTTCAAGGAGGCGAGCAGCCTGTACGCCAAGGCGATCGCTGAAAATCCGTCCACGCTGCTGGAGTACAGCTTTGAATCCTGGCGCATGCTCAACGAGCAAGCGGACGACACCGCTGGCGCCAAGGCGCTTCTGACCAGCACCATTGCCGGCATCAAGACCGACAAGTACGCACTCATTGAAGCCGCCAACTACTTGGCGACTGATGCCAACATCAAGAAGCGTGATCTGGACGCCGCGCAAGTGGTAGCTGACACGTTGAAGGCACTGCCCGGCACTCAGGATGACCCAGAAGTCTTGACTGCCATGGCTGCTGTTTCAGCGGGGCGCGGCAATTTCGCAGCAGCGGCGGCGATGCAATACGACGCGTGGATGGCCGCCGCACCGGCTGCCAAGCCTGCGGTCAAGCGCGCTCTTGATTCCTACGAGGCCAAGGCGAAGGATCCGAAGGCAACCGCGAAGTGAGCGTGCCCTCCGTGGACGGATCGAAACCAGCGAATCCTTACCTGACTGATCGACGGCTCCTCATTGAGCCGTCGATTCTTTCCGCGGACTTCACGCGATTGGGTGATGAATGTTGTGCTGCAATCGCCGCTGGTGGTGATGCGCTGCACGTTGACATCATGGATGGACATTTCGTCCCGAACATTTCCTTGGGGCCAGTGATCTGTGCCGCCACGCATCGCGCCGTGCCCAAAGTATTTCTTGATGTCCATCTGATGGTGACGGACCCCGCGCGCTGGGTGGATGCATTTGCAGACGCCGGAGCAGGGCACATTCAGTTTCATGTTGAAGTGGTGCCACGACCAGCGTCGCTGGTGGAACAGATTCGGGCTCGCGGCATGACTGCCGGCATCGTCCTCAATCCAGACACCCCTGCGTCCGCATGCTTTGATGCGCTGCCCATGATCGACACCGCCATGCTGATGAGCGTGCATCCTGGCCGGTCTGGTCAATCATTCATTGCCTCGGTGCTCACCAAGGGGCCAGAGTTACTGGCGCGGATGCGTCCAGAGCAGCGGCTCATGATTGATGGTGGCGTTTCGCCAGCCACGGCATCGGCGTGTCGCGCGGCGGGCTGCAGCGTTCTGATTAGTGCCACGGCCATCTTTGGCAGCAACGATTACGCGGGCGCCATCGCCGCACTCCGAGGATGACCTGATGCCCGGCACCACGCTTTGGCTCTTTCGTCCTGCAGAAACGGCGTGGGACGCTGAGCAGCGCCTGCGTGGCAGCACGGACTTACCCGCCATTGAAGAGTCGCTTGCCGAACTTCGGCAACGCGTGGCTCGCCTTGGGGATGGCCCGGAGTATCTCTATCACCCAGCCGATGAAGCGGCTATCGAGAGTGCGCGCATCGTCGCCAGTCGATTCGCCTGCCAAGTCCGCGCTCATCGCGATCTGGCGGACCCCGACTTCGGTTTGCTGGAGGGTTTGAGTCTCTCCGAGTTTGAGCGTCGCTTTGAAAGTCGATACGCCGAGTGGGTTGCCTCACCCTTGACCGTGATTCCCCCGGAAGGCGAGCCGCTCGCTGATGCTCGCGCGCGCATTCTTGACGCGTTGGCGGAAATTTTTGATCGCCACCCCGGCAAGCGCATTGGAATTGTGCTTCACGTCACCGCGCTTGGAATTGTGCGTGATGCGCTGGCGCGCGGAGATGGTTCGCGCCTGTGGGAACGCGTTGAAGGCCGAACGTGGTGCACCCAGTACGCGCTCCCTTCCGACGCCGCGCTCCTTCTCGGCGACTGATGCGCTCGCTACACTGCGTTCTCTTTATAGGAGCTTCGGAGTGCCAGAACCCACGTGGACACAGACCCCAGTTGTCACTAAGAAAGCCGTTCCGGACGGCCTGTGGACGCAATGCCCCGAATGCGAAGAGACCATCTTTTGCAAGAGCCTTGAAGCCAACCTGATGGTCTGCCCCAAGTGCGATCATCACATGCGCGTTTCCGCGCGCCGACGAATTGAGCAACTCCTTGACCCCGGCACCTTCGAAGCGCTCGACGCTGACATGGCGCCGCTGGATCCGCTTGGCTTCGTTGATCAAAAGGCGTACATCGACCGCATCAAAGACATGCAGCTCAAGACCGGCGAAAACGATGGCGTGCAGACCGGCACTGGGTTTATCAAGGGTCGCAAGGTGGTGGTTGGAGTCATGGATTTCACATTCATGGCCGGCTCCATGGGCAGCGTGGTGGGCGAACGCCTGACCCGCGCCATTGAGTACGCCACAGATCACAGTCTTCCGCTGGTCATTGTGTGTTGCTCGGGTGGAGCGCGCATGCAGGAGTCCGGATTCTCACTGATGCAGATGGCCAAGACCAGCGCTGTGCTGGCTCGGTTTGATGACGCGGGCGGTTTGTATATCGCAGTGCTTGCTGACCCAACCACTGGTGGAGTGACCGCCAGTTACGCCATGTTGGGCGATGTGATCTTTGCTGAACCCAAGGCATTGATTGGATTTGCAGGCCCGCGCGTCATTCAGCAGACCATTCGTCAGGAACTTCCACCCGGCTTCCAGACCGCTGAATTCCTTCAGAAAGCCGGCTTTCTTGACCGCATCGTGCATCGGTCTGCGTTGCGCACTGAAATCAGCCGCATCATTGACTACTCAGGAAAGTAGTCGTTGAGCTCTCCCGTGATGACGGATGCTTCCGCGCTTCTGCCCATGACCCCGCTGCGTGCGGCGGTGTATGCAGCGTTGTCTTCAGTCATCTTTGGATGCATGTTTCTACCGATCGGCGAAGTGGCGATCGCGGTGCCATTGGCTGCGGTTCCCTTGGTGTGGATTGTGCGCCGAACGCCAACTCTAACTGCGCCGCGTGCCGCGTTTCCATGGCGCATTGCGTTTGCAGTGGCTGGTGTGCTGTGGGTGAAGTGGTGTGTCTTGCACTTCTGGCTCTTGCAAGTCACCGTGGCCGGCACGCCGGGGCTCGCCGCATTTTGCACGCTGCATGAGCTGTTTGCGATGTTCATATTGGTGTGTTGCGCCCGTGTCTTACCGGTACGAACGCCGTGGGCAGTGCTCCTTCCACTGGCGTTCGGCGCCGAGGAAGCATTTCGTGCAACCGTGTTCTTTGATGGCTACCCGTGGTTTCGCTGGGGGCATCCACTCATTGACTTTCCCATGCTCACGCAGGGCGCAGATCTGATCGGCGAAATCTTCTGCTCACTCTTGGTGCTGACGTGTGCTGGCGCCATGGTGGACGCGCGTGACCGGGCACGTGAGCGCGCGCAGTCCGGCGTTCCTGATGATGCAGGCACGCAACTCGATCGCATTCGCCGAGTCGGCGTCTTGAGTGTGACGCCTGGCGCTGTGGTCTTTTTGCTGTTCCTTGGGTTTACGTTGTGGTACGGCTCGTGGCGGCTGTGGCAGGCACCAACAGAGCAGGGGCCTGGGGTACTGCTCATTCAGACCAACCTTCCGACAAGTAACAAAGTTGGATGGGCTGCTCGCGATCAAGTGCGCGACATTCCTGCGTTCGCTGAACTCACCCTGCGCGCTGCGCTTGATTGCACTGAACACGCACAACCGATCACGCTGGTGGTTTGGCCGGAGACCATGCTTGCCGGCTACGGGCTTGAACCAGACACGATCGCCTTGCAAGAGGCGAACGGATGGTTTCCTGGTGATCGATTCCAGAAAATTGCCTCGGCGATCAGCGAACGGGTTGGGGTGCCGCTCCTGGTCGGTAGCCCAGTATTCATCGGCCTGCGAGCGGAGGGCGATCGATTTGCATGGGACAAGCAGTTCAATAGCGCGTATTTGGTGAACAAGAATCCGCCACCCTATCCGCGCTACGACAAGATCTTTCTGGCACCGTTTGGCGAGACCATGCCGTACATCTCCAATTGGGATTGGCTGGAGCGCTCGCTGCTTGCAGTTGGGGCCGCGGGCATGACCTTTGACCTTGACCGCGGCGGGGAACCGGTGCGCTTTGAGATTCCTTGGAACGGGCGCTCGGTGCGGATTGCGCCCGCTATCTGCTTTGAAGACGCCATGACTTGGGTGACGCGCGACTTGGTGTATCCAGCCGCGGGTGGGCGCGCACGGGCGGCCGACCTCTTGGTGAATATCAGTAATGACGGCTGGTTTGGCTGGTATGACCTTGGCCGCACTCAACACCTGCAATTGGCACGGTTTCGCTGCATTGAGACGCGCACGCCCATGGTTCGGTCCGCCAATACGGGTCTGTGTGCGGCCATTGATTCATCCGGTCGCATCGTTTCATCTCCGCCACCGCCGCGTACCAGCACTTGGTTGTACGCCTCCCCACCACTTGATGAACGAACCGCGCCCTTTGCGGGCGTTGGCGAAGTAGCATCGATCGTACTCATGCTGACATGCACCGTCATCGTTGCTCTCCGCTTCGCTCGCAGGCATTCCGTGATCGCCGCTACAGCGAACGTCGCCACGGTGTTGCCAGTCATGATGGTGATGTCCATCATGGCTGGTGGCTGCGACAGCACGACGCCGACCACTGCTGATCAACCGTGGTCGAGTCGATCACAGAGCATTGAACAAACCGGCACCGCCAAACTTTCTGACCAAGGCCGCTCCGCTGAACAGGCGCTTCCGGTGGAGTCAAGCGGTAATGCACGCCTTGCTGCGGTCACGCTCCTCCGCCAGGCCACCACATCGCAAGTGCCTATCTATCGCGCGAATGGTTGTGAAGCGCTCGTCTCATCACCGACCGATCTGCGCGCCGTTGTTGTGCCGCTCTTGTCCGACCCAAACCGCGGCGTGCGATTCGTTGCAGCCATGGGCGTGGGGCGCGCGCATCTCACCGACCTTGCCGATCAGTTGCAGCCACTCCTTGTTGATGAGAGCCCGTCGGTGCGAGCGGCCGCCATCTGCGCGCTCACCAAGCTTGGTCGTCCGGTGGACCCGAGCCCACTCGGAGCGATGGTTATTTCAGATGACCCGGAGATTCGTTCCAACGCCTTCTTGGTGCTCGGTGAGCTCGGTAATCACTCCGCAGTGTCAATGATCCGTGCCTCGCTGGGCAAGGGCATGCAGCAGGTCAACCCCGCGCGCATTCGTATTGTTGAACTTCAGGCCGCGGAAGCGTTGGTTCGCTTGGGCGAGCCCGATGGAATTGAACCGATCCGAGCCGCGCTGTACGCCCCGAGCGAGCAGGCGGAATTCACGGCCCTGGCGGCTCAGCAGGTTGCCCGTCTCAAGGACGATGGATCCCGCCCGATCCTGATGCGGCTGATCGACGGCACCGGCATATCGGCCCGTCCCACCGAAATTCGGATTGTGTGTGCCTCGGCGCTGGCGCAAATTAGCGTCCAAGATGCGTCTGCCGTGACTCGGTTCGCCCGGACCTTGGTCAAGGATCGGGAAGCGGCCGTTCGCGCCGAAGCAGCCTTGGCGCTCGGTTATGCGTCAGGAGCCATGGCGGTACCGGAATTGGAGCCCATGCTCTTTGACCCGAGCCCATCGGTACAGTTGGCGGCAGCTTTGGCAATTGTTGTTGCAACCGCACCCCATTGACAGCGCGTATATATTTCAGGTACTACTGATAACAGTCTGCCGGAGCGTTCCCAAAGAGATGACCCGTCCCAGACCCGTCTGATTGCTCTGAACAACACATGAATAAACCTCGCGCTCGGCATGTTGCCGACCGCCGGGTTTCTTGAGGCAACCGCACCGTGCACATCCTCACCAAGATCCTCGTCGTCCTCGTCTCTTTGTTGGTTGTTGCGCTCGTGCCGCTTGCGGCCGTGTCATCAACGAATCAGTTCGTGTTCAAGCAACAGGCCACTGATGCTCAAGCGAACCTGAAGAAGCAAGAGGCGGAGCTCGCCGTTGCCAGTGACGCATACAACGCCAGCGTTGCCGCACTGCAGTCCAAGGTTGCCACGCTTGAGTCACAGATCCGCGCCGCCACCATGGAGCGTGATAAGGAAACCCAGATGCGCGCTGACAAGGAGCGCGATCTTGAGCGTTCACGCATCGACCTTGCTGAACTCAAGGGTCAAGTTGGCGCGTTCAGTGCGAACGACACGCTGCAGACCAAGTTGATTGATGCCATGCGCCAAGACATTGAAGGTGCTCGCACCCAATACCTGGCCGCTGAGAGGGCTCGCGTTGAAATGCAGGACTCGCTTGCTCGCATGCAGGGCGATCTTGATAGCGAGACCGCAGCCAAGCGCCAGTTGCAGGAACAACTTCAGAAGGTCAGTGAAGACAAGGAACGCGCCATGGCTGATGTGCAGCGCTACGCGGCCCTGCACGGGTCGGTGGCTCCTCGCGCCGGCGCGACCGCTGATCCCGCACTCCCGCTCGTTGCTGACCGTTCGCTCAGTGCCACGCTCATTGATGTGAAGCGCGAGCCCGATGCCACCTTGGCCGAAATCAACGCGGGCAGCCGCGACGGCATCAAGGAAGGCTGGGTCATGACCATCGCTGACGGCGCTAATTTCATCGGCAACCTGCGGATCGTGCAGGTTGATGTGAACCGCGCCGTGGGCATCGTTGAACTTGAAGACGCCACCACCCGTGGCGAAGTGAAGTCCGGCCAGCGCGCCATCGCCCGCAAGGGTGAATGATTGGTAGGGTGAATAATTTGTCCGGAGCACTTCCATGAAATCCGCAGCTACCGCCTCTACCCCAACCAACGCCGTCAAGCGCGCCAAGCCGCAGCTGAATATCTACACCGGGCTTCTGGTGGTTGCCGTCCTGATGGCGATGTTTGGAACCGCCGTTGTTGCCATGATGAACATGGATGTCAGCGGTCAGGGGCCCTTTGACATGGTCAGCGCTCGCTGACCTGCTGAGCTGCTTGCCGAGGCGCTGATGCGCCGTGGCGCTGGTCTTCTGATTCTCCTCCAACTCGTTGACTCGCCGACCTTCTGACTCGCTCGTCCAATGGGTTTGCTATCCTGTGCGGGTTGGGCCGCTCAGCGGCTCCCGTTGCGGCGGAGTCCGCGATGGATGCATGGCTTCAGGAAGGAGCACCACTTTGGCTCTCGAGATCGATTGGCTTTCACGCCTCTTTAGCGTTGATATGGGGATTGACCTTGGCACGTGCAACACCTTGGTGTGCGTGCGAGGCGAAGGCATCGTATTGAACGAGCCATCAGTGGTGGCAGTCCGCAAGGGCACCAACATCGTTCTCAATAATGGTGAAGCCGTCGGCTTTGCAGCGAAGGACATGCTGGGCAAGACGCCAGGCTCCATCAGCGCGGTTCGTCCGTTGAAGGATGGAGTCATTAGTGACTTCGCAGTCACTGAAGCGATGCTTGGCTACTTCATCAAGAAGGTCAACGGTAAGAGCACGCGCATCTTTGGACCACGCGTCGTCATTGCTATTCCCTCGGG
>CALQCP020000083.1 GCA_943329105.2 Chitinophaga pinensis
AGCGCAATCGCGGCCCATGTACCCAGCAGCGCGAGTCCGTACGCCGGCGCTACCGGACTCAATCCCTTGTCATGCATCGAACGGAACGTAGCGGGCATCAAGCCGCCCCATAGATTGACGAGTGCGAGCAGCAGCAATGCCGCGGGCACTAACGCCAAGCATGCGGCACCAAGTCGGCTCCACGAGCGCGGTTCGTCACCACTCCACTGCTCCGCGTCGGACGCCGAACGACCAAGTGGCGAGCCAAGAATGCCGGCCGCCACGATGGGTGCAGCCAAGAACACGTTGGTTTGCCGCACGGAAAGCGCGGCAGCAAACAACACTGCGAGTGTCAGAAAGGTGCGCGTGGTTGGCATCCACCACGCGGCGATGGCAACCATGGTTGTTCCAATCAAGACCGAAAGTACATCGGTGGTCAACCACGCAGAACCGCTCAGTACATAGGTAGAAACCAAGAGCGGCAAGGTCAGCGCCAACGCCACTGCCGGTCCCGCCGCGCGCGCCGCAGTGCGCCATACCAAGAGCACCAGCGCTAAACCCGCCAGCGAAGCAATGATGCGAAGCCCATGCACGCCAACGCCAAGCCGCGCAGGAACAGCCATCAGCAAGTGATATCCCGGACCAGTAGCGCTTGGGTAATCGTGCAGATCCGGTGTTGGCAACTGCGCAGCAAATTGCAGCACCGTGGGCAAATGCGCAGTCGCTTCGTCCGAAGCTTCGCTGGTGGCGTCACTACCAAACATAATCACTGGCAGCACGGCACATGCAAAGAGCACGGCCAATACGCACGGGGCGCTTCGCCACCAACCGCGATTTCCCTGAGTAAGTGTGTCCACGAGTTGAATTTACTTGAAGAGAGTGCTAAGTGCAGTTTCGGCAGGCGGCCAGAACAGCACCACCAGCACCCCGATGGCAAAGAGGAGCGATGCCGCACGCGCGCTGCGATCGGCAAGAACAACGGTGACTGGACTCTCCGCACGCCCGGAGTTGGCGCGCAAATACAGGCGATGAATCACCACGAACACCAGCGGCGCCAGCAATGCAAATCCAGTGGCGCGCACACCAAAGATGCCGCGCGCATGATCGCTCAGCGCATAGACCAAGTACGCCATCATGGTGATGGACCCGGTAGTGGCAAGAAGCCAATTGAGATCTTCAGCGCTGTCATAGCCAGCGCGTGGTTTCCAGTCGGTGCTGTCGCCTTGGGCGCGCGCCATGTCCGCGGCGCGGAGGTCGCCAAGACGCTTGACGAATCCTAAGAACAGCGTGAGCGCAAAGACCACCACCACTAGCCACGTCGACACTGCAATGCCAAGTGCTAACGCTCCGGCAATGGCGCGCAGTACAAATCCACTGGCCACCGTCAACACATCAAGAAGCCGCACCCGCTTCAACTTCGCGTTGTATGCCACCTGTAGCACGATGTACGTACCAATCACTGCCAAGACGGCGGGCCGCACGCACCACGCCACTGCGATGGAACCAATGACCAGCGCCACACCAATCGTTATTGCAAACTGCGGGGTGATCGCACCCGATGCCACCGGCCGACGACGTTTGGTTGGATGCTTGCGATCTTCTTGAAAGTCGAGCGCATCGTTCACTGCGTAGAAGCCACTGCCCGCCATGGAGAACGCAATCACCGTGAGCGCCACGTTCCATAGTTGCTCCGCGATCTGTTCTGGCTGCGCACCGCGACCCTCACCAGCGAGCCAAAAGACAAGCGGGACCAGAACGAAGACGTTCTTGGCCCAGTCGCCGGGTCGGAGGAGTCGTAGCGGAGCGGGGAGCATGCACCATCACTATCGGAATCTGCGGGCGCTTTCATTCCCAAACTTCCCCAGGAAGGGGTGAGATCCTCCGGAAACTCCTAAAAATGCCATTTGGAGCACCACAAATCTCCCGGATCGCGGGCGGCCAGGGTCATTCCAGCGGTTACATCAAAGCCCCTTAGACCAGGCGCGCCAGGACCGTATTGGCAACCATCATGCCCGCGGCGGTGAACCGCAGCGAACCTCCGGTGTGCTCCATCATGCCCTCAGCAACTGCTTGTGCAATGGCGGTCGCTCGCTCCGAGCCGCGTTCGCCAAGCTGCAGAATCTCGGCAAGTTCAACTTCGGAAATGCCCGCGTGCAGACGTAAGCCCATCATGAGCCGCTCCCCAGCGCGCATATCCGGCGTCACTCGCTCCACATCAACGGCGGGACTCGTACCTTCGGCGGCAAGCCAATCACCTAAGCGCGGAACATTCTTCCAGCGCACGCCCTGCGCATGACCCGATGCACTGGGCCCAATGGCAAGCCAATCGCGATTACGCCAATACAGCAAGTTGTGCCGACACTCTTCGGCGTGCGGATCGCCGTTCCGAATCCGCCCCCAGTTACTGACTTCGTAATGAGCAAAGCCAGCATCGCGCAAGACGGTGGCGGCGCGCTCCAACATGTTCGCTTCCAGGCCGTCATCGCAGGGCTCAAATTCGCCGCGCTCCATACGCACGGTCATCGCGGTATTTGCCTCATAGGTGAGACCGTAGCAACTGAGATGATCGGTTCCCAGCTGCAGTGCCTGGCGCAGGTCTAACTCCCACTCGGTAAGGGTGCCACCAGGAATGCCAAAGATCAGATCGACATTGATGCGTTCGATGCCCGCGGCGCGCAGCAATCCAATGGCGCGCGCAACGCTGGCTGGATCATGCCAACGCTCCAGCGTCTTCAAGTGACGTTCGTTGAAACTCTGTGCGCCAAGTGAGACGCGGTTCACGCCGCTCTCAACAAGTGCGCACGCCACTTCAGCGGTCACGGTTTCTGGATTGGCTTCCACGGTCCATTCCGCACCGGGCGCGAGCGGCAGCCGAGTACGGATCGAGCTCAGAACCGCGCGCAATACCGGCGGCCGCAACAGCGTGGGTGTTCCTCCACCAACGAACACAGTGTGCAGCGGCGCGTGCACCCAAGGCGCCATGGCTGCCAATTCCGCATCAGCACGTGCGGCATAGGCCTCCTGACGATCTTGGGTATCAACAAAGCTATAAAAATCGCAGTAATGGCACTTATGGAAACAGAACGGAACGTGAACATACGCGCCCTCAAACTGCGGCGTGATGCCAGCAAGAGCCTGATCCACACGCATGGCGTATGCGTCGGGCGAACCCTGCCCGGCGATGGTGAGCGCGGTGGCCATGAACTGCAATCGTAGGACTAACCCTCGCGCGGGGCGCTACCATTCCCGGCTTCGCGGCAAACGCCGCAACTTCGCACCGGAGCCCCGCCCGTGACCACTGGACACCGCGTTAATCGAACTGCCCATACCGCCGTCGTTGGACTTCAGTGGGGGGACGAAGGCAAAGGCAAGATCGTTGATCTGCTCACCTCTGAGCATGACGTGATCGTTCGCTACAACGGCGGCGCCAATGCCGGTCACACCGTGCAAGTGGGCGATGAGCGCTACGCGCTGCACCTGATCCCGTCCGGAATTCTGTACGGCGACAAGACCTGCGTCATTGGTAACGGCGTGGTGGTTGATCCGGAGAAACTCCTGCAAGAGATCGACGCACTCCGCACGCGCGGCATTCGCGTTGGCAACAACCTGCGCATCAGTGATCGCGCCCACGTGGTCATGCCCTATCACAAGGAGCAAGATGCAGCGCTGGAGGAGTACCTCGGTTCCAAGACCGCGCATGCGCAAGGAAACCTCGCCATCGGCACCACGCGCCGCGGCATTGGCCCAGCGTATGCAGACAAGATTCGACGCTCGACCGCCATTCGCGTGGGTGATCTGCTGGACCCCGAATACCTGCGCAGCCGCCTGCATGTGATTTGCACCCTGCGCACTGCGGAACTCGAGGCGCTCGGTGTGCACACTGCGCCACTTGACCCGGATGCGTTGGCTACCAAGTACGCCGAGTTTGGCGAACGCCTGCGACCACACGTGGATGACTCCGTATACGCACTTCATGATGCCATGGGCGCTGGCAAGCGCATTCTGTTTGAAGGCGCGAACGCCAGCCTCTTGGACATTGATCACGGAACATTCCCATATGTGACCAGTAGTAACTGCTCAACCTTGGGTATTCCCTCCGGCACCGGCGTTCCCGGCAGCGCCATTGGACGCGTGTTGGGAATCATGAAGGCGTACAGCACCCGCGTTGGCGCGGGACCGTTTCCCACCGAACTTGACAATGATCTTGGGCACCGGATTCGCGAACGCGGCCGGGAATACGGCACCACCACTGGTCGACCGCGCCGCTGCGGATGGCTTGATTTGGTGGCAGTTCGTTACAGCGTCATGGTGTGTGGAGCCACTGGTATTGCTTGCACCCTGCTGGATGTCCTGTCCGGATTCGATGAAATCAAGTTGTGCGTTGGTTACCGATTGCCGAACGGAACCACCACGGATCGCTTCATTCCTGATGCTCATCGACTGGAGGGCGTCACGCCCATCTATGAGACGATGCCGGGTTGGAGCGCAGAGATTCGCGACGCGTCCGACCGCACCACGCTGCCACAAGAGGCGCAGCGCTACCTGGCGCGTATTGAGGAAATCACCGGCGTGCCGGTGGAAGTAGTCAGCCTTGGACCGGAACGAACGCAAACGTTGGTGGACGGTCGGCGCGCCGTGGCGCTCGCCACCGCATAAGCAATGCGCGTCCCCCGTCACATTGCAATCATCATGGACGGCAACGGACGCTGGGCGGCCGCGCGTGGGTTGCCGCGCATTGCCGGACATCGCGAAGGCGCACGACGAGTGCGCGCCATTGTTGAAGAGTGCGCTCGCATCGGCGTGGAAGCGCTCACGCTGTATTCATTCTCCAGTGAGAATTGGAAACGACCAGAAGACGAAGTCTCGGCGCTCATGGAGCTGGCCCGTCATCAACTGCAACTGGAACGGCAGATGATGCTGGCGAACAACATTCGGTTCCGCCGCATTGGCCGCCGCGAGGGACTGTCCGCCGCGGTGCTCGCTGAGTTCGACCGCACCGAGGACGAGACCAGCAACTGCACCGGCATGACCCTGTGCCTGGCCATGAACTATGGTTCTCGGCAGGAAATGGTGGATGCCGTCCGCGCCATCGCCCTTCGGGTCCGGCGCGGGGATCTTGACCCGGCGGCGATCGATGAATCGACCATGTCCGCGGCCCTTGAGACCCACGGACTGCCGGACCCGGACCTCTTGGTTCGAACCGCTGGGGAGCGCCGATTGTCCAATTTTCTGCTGTGGCAGGTGAGTTATGCGGAGATCTTCGTCACCGACGTCCTGTGGCCGGAGTTCAAGGTCCCGGAACTTCAAACGGCCCTTGCTGACTTTGCCGCGCGGCGGCGCACCTACGGCGGGCTGGATGGGGCGCGAGCAGCCGGCGCCACCTGAACTGCGGACGCGGATCCGGCTGAGAATGTCTCGAATCTGGGCGATTCACCGGGGATTCTGGGTGTCCGGTTGCGTATACCCTGAAGGTCTCTCATGCCGTCCCCCCGCTGCGCACTCCCGTCCTGCCTGCTCGCCATCTTGATGGTGGTTGCCGGTATGGCGGTACGCCCGGCGGCAGCACAGTGCAACGATCCATCTGCCGCATGCACCACCGCTGGCAACTCCACGTGGCTGGGCGACTTAAACGCGGACAACTTGGTCAATCAGACTGACATTGATGTGTGGGCAAGTTGCATGCTCAGTCCACAGTTTTACTGCATCAGTGGCGACTTCAATTTCGACGGTGCTATCGACGATGTTGACCGTAACTACCTCGGGCAGCTGGTTGCCATGGCGTCCAATGCCGCCATTGGCAAACTCCCCCGGGTCACCTTGTCCGAGTTACGCGTTCGTAAACCGAACGACCAGACCGACCCCACCGTTCCGCAGTCACGCTATGTGGAGATCCGTGTTCCGACGTCCGCGGTTGGTGTTCTCACCGCACCAACGGTGAATGGTGTGGTTGGTGCGGATCCCGGCCTGCGCGCGTTTCTGGAGGGTTGGTTCTACCTCAAAGTAGCGCGCTCCAACACCAGTTCCGGCAACAACCAAGTGAGTGGAACCATCGCGGTGGTGGAACCACTGACTGGAATGGCATGGGTATCTAATCCGCTCAACACCGCGTCGCGTGGATTGGGGCTGTTGGCGGATTCATCGTTTACCGGTGATGTACTCGCGGACGTGCCGCCCGCACTGGTGCCATTCATCTTTTATGGCAGCACATCGCTCGCGTTCCCAACCGGCCCTGCGGCCAACGGACGGGTTTTCCCTGCTGAATACACCACCAATGTCACCCATCTGATTGTCTTTCGCAATCCGAATCCCGCCAACACCCGCGCGTACCCCACCGTTGGTCAGCGCGTCAATGTGCCCTCCACGGTTGATATCGCACAGGTCTGCGAGCTGGCGTGGAGCGTGCGCGATACGGTGACGCTGCCACCGTGGGATGCGATTGTTGACGCGGTCACCATCGTTCGTGGCACCGATCAGAATATTTACGGATGCATCTTTGCTGACAACGGCAAGGCGTACATCGGACCAGTGGGTGATCCATCCGATTCGTTTGCGCCGCCACACATCTATCGATGCCGTAACGCGGGCAGCCTGACCAAGGGGCCAACGGCGATCACGCCAACCAGCGACTCGCCGTTCGTTCGCAATCCATCCTGCACCGCCAACGTCACCGGATGCGGCGAGACGAACCAAGACGGAACCTTCCGCAGTTGCTTTACGTCGCAGACCGGACCGAGTTGTTCGGACGCCGACTGCTGCAACGCCGTATGCAATATTGACCCTGGTTGCTGCAACGTGGTGTGGGACCAGTCCTGCGCGGATCAAGCAGCGATCACGTGCGAGACGTGCGGAAGCACCACGGCCAGTTGCTACGTCACGCACTCGACGGCCTCCTGCAGCGATTCAAGTTGCTGCGAACGAGTCTGCGCGATCGACCCATCGTGCTGCAATTCTTCCTGGGATTCGGACTGCGTCACACTTGCCACCACCAATTGCCTTGCCTGCGGAGCTGAGGGAAGCGGTGCCTGTGACACGGTGCATACCCTGCCCTATTGCGATGATTCCAGTTGCTGCACCACCGTTTGCAACCTGAATCCGTACTGCTGCACCACGGGTTGGGATCAAAGCTGCGTTGATACGCAAGCGGTTTCCTGCCAAGGCTGCGGCTCGGTGAACACCGGACCGTGCTGCATCGCGCATGCAACACCGTACTGCAGCAACAGTCTGTGCTGCGGAGCTGTGTGCGCGCTCGACCCATTCTGCTGCACGTCTTCCTGGGATATCAGTTGCACACAGGTTGCGTTGGTTACTCCAAGTTGCAGCAGCGAAAGTTGCGCATGCGGCGGTGATCTTGACGCCGGGCGTGAATCAAGTTGCTTCGTCGTTCACGCGCGCATCGGCTGCGCGGATTCGTTCTGCTGCCAAACGGTGTGCCAGCGCGATCCGTACTGCTGCTATGTCACTTGGGACGAATCGTGCGTTGAGATTGCCAATGACCTGTGCTCATCAGAGCCTGGTTGCCTTGATCCGGTCACTTCGCTGCCAGTGAATGGCAGTTGCTACATCGCGCATCCAACGGCCGTGGGATGCGACAAACCTGGCTGCTGCAGCCAAGTGTGCGCCGATCCAGATTTTGTTTACTGCTGCCAAATTGGGTGGGATGCCGCCTGTGCGCTACGGGCTGTTGAAATCTGCGACCAGTGCGGCGATCCGCTGTCCGGAAGTTGCTACACGCCGCACGCATCACCAAACTGCGCGGACGGAGCCTGCTGCACGGCGGTGTGCCTGATCGATTCATTCTGCTGTTCCGATCAGTGGGATGACGTGTGCGTCTCCACCGCAGGCATCACCTGTGCCAATCCAGCCGATGTATGCGGATCGAATGATGGTTCGCTGCGCAGCTGCTGGATTCCCAACTACACCCGTGGCTGCAGCGATGGTGCGTGCTGCGCCCTAGTGTGCGAGTCGATCGACCCCTACTGCTGCGAAGCGCGCTGGGACGCCGTATGCGCACGCGAGGCAACGTTCATTTGCACCCCAACGTTTGTAGTCTCCATCGGACGCGAAGGTTGCCTGACCGCGCACGCGTCGGTGGGATGCGCCAATGCGGACTGCAGCCGCGCGGTGTGCAGTGTTGATCCATCATGCTGCACAACGGCGTGGGATCAGGGATGCGTGCTGGTGGCAACGGCCGTCTGCCCGGCGCCTGAGGGCTGCCCCGCAGAGGGTGATTGCTTTGCCTCGCATGAGAATCCAGGCTGCCGCGATTCATCCTGCTGTAACGGCGTGTGCGCGGCGGATCCATCGTGCTGCCAAGGCGAGTGGGACAGCACATGCGTCAGCACCGCACGAACGTTGTGCAAGGTGCCCGCCGACAGCGGCTGGACCTGCCCATGTCGCGGCAGTTGCTTTGAGACGCATGACAACCCCGGCTGCGAAGATGGCTCATGCTGCTCCATCGTGTGCAACATCAGCCCATCGTGCTGTGATGCTGACTGGGATAACGCCTGCGTTTCCATCGCGCGCGAATATTGCTGCGGCGCCGTTGGATGCGGCTCCGGATGCAACAAGCCCTGCCTGATTCCTCACCAGGAGCCCTACTGCAACGACCCGTATTGCTGCGATGCCGTGTGCCGAAACGACCCGTTGTGCTGCAGCGCTTCGTGGGATGCACTGTGCGCCGCTGGCGCCCTGGATCGTTGCGGAAGTGCCTGCGGACTGCAAGAGTCCGGCGGTTGCTTCGTAGAGCATGATTTGCCGAGTTGCGACAACGGCCTGTGCTGCGCGGCGGTGTGCGTG
>CALQCP020000084.1 GCA_943329105.2 Chitinophaga pinensis
GCGGCGGACTGCTCGCGGGCCAACTCGACGCCGTCCTCAGACTCCCAGCCAAACTTGTGGTTACGGCTCGAGGAGTTGCCGAATTTCTCGCTGAAGTACGGAAGCATGGCTTCCACCACGCGTGGGTCGCAGCGAGTGGTGGCGGCATGATCGAAATAAATGGGTAGTTTGAGTGCCATGGTGGTTTGCAAGGGATTCGGAGGAGCGCAGAGCCGTCAGGGCCTGCGGCAATTGAGATCCAGTCGCAATATCAGTCTAGGAGGGCGGGACACAATTGAAAAGCCATCTCGGAGCCGATCTCTGTGAATTCTCGGAAATGTAGTCCGGAATTCCCAACCCGAAGTTCCGGCACTATGGTGGACATCGCAGATGCAGGTCCTACACGCCCCAGAACAGCTTGGCCCGTACGTTGGCTGCGCCTTGGTGCCCACCATGGGCGCCCTTCACGCTGGACATGGAGCCCTGATGCGCCGCATGTCGGGGCGAGGCATGCCCGTGTTGGCCACAGTGTTTGTGAATCCAACACAGTTTGCGCCGCGCGAAGACTTCGCAAAGTATCCGCGCACGCTTGCAGACGATGTGAAGCTTGCAGAGGAGTGCGGTGCGGACGCGGTGTTTGCTCCAACTGCCGAGACCATCTATCCGTTTGGACTTGATGCAGCGCGCACAGAAGCCGCAGCATGGCCGCTCCCCGATGTTGCTCATCATCCGCGCTTAGAAGACGCCAGTCGCCCCACGCACTTTGGTGGCGTGTGTCAAGTGGTGGCGCGACTCTTCGACCTCACGCAGCCGGCAATGGCGGTGTTTGGCGAGAAAGACTTTCAGCAACTGCGCGTCTTGGAAGATATGGCCGCCATGGCGCGCGCCGCGGATGGGCGCTGGGGCACACTGGTGATTGAAGCTGCCCCAACTGTTCGTGAGCATGATGGTCTTGCCATGAGTAGCCGCAATCGTTATCTCCAGCCGGAGCAACGCGATCGGGCGCTAGCGCTGGTGCGCGCCTTGCATCAGGCCGCCGCGGCGACCGACCCGCCAAGTGCCGAACGCATCATGCGAACCACGCTGGAAGCGCATGGGCTGACCGTGGATTACGCGGTGGTGCGCCATGCCTCCACCCTGCTGCCCGTCAACGGTTGGAATGCCCCCACCCGCGCCCTGATTGCCGCGCGCATCGGCGATGTGCGGCTCATTGACAACATGGCCATGCCAATCCGCAGGCACTTGGGCGAACCCGCCGGACAGGGGTAGGATTCAGGACATGACTCAGGCTTCGCTCTCAACCGCGCTGCTCGTGATGGTGACAACGATGTTCGTTGCCACTCCAGCAGCGATCGCGGCACCGCAGTATTCCAATCCGCGCCCGAAGACCACGCCGCGGACGACGACCCCGCCGCCGACGGACACGGACAGCGATGGCAAAGCAGACGCCCCTGCCGTGCCAACCTCGGAGACCAAGTACTACGCGCAGCTCGACAAGGCAGACCGCGCGGCGCTGAAAGAACACGAAGGATGGATGATTCCCAAGCCCACCGCTGATCTGAAGTGGGTTGGTGGCGATGCGATGGATCGCGCTGCGTTCCGCGACAAGGTGACGGTGATTCAATCGGTGGGCGGAAAGAACAGCCCGCGCACTGCGTTGGAGAAAGTCAAGCATTCCCTCCCTGAAGGTGTTGTTCTGCTTGGACTGCATACCCCGGACCATGCGGATCGCGCGGATGAGATCCTGGAAAAAGATTCACCGTGCCTGGTGGCGATTGATGCTTCCGGCGAATGGTGCGACGCACTTGGTGTCTGGAAGAAGCCCGTCAACATTGTGATCGATAAGACCGGTGCGGTCCGCTACGTTGGACTCAGTGAAGCGGGCCTGAAGGCCAAACTGCCAGCACTTCTTGCAGAAGAAGTGGACGAGAGTATTGAGGCGAAGGAGAAGCCAGACGCTATGGGAGCGGGTGCCACTGATGCGAAGCCAGCAGTTGAAGTGAAGTGGCCAGAGTTCTTAGCGCCGATTGAGACGAAGTCCGCCGGCGACATGCGCGGCAAAAAGATTCCTGGCTTCACGGTTGCCAAATGGCTTGGGCAGCGGCCCGAGCCGGGAACCCGTCTGGTGGCCATTGACTTCTGGGCAACCTGGTGCCCTCCATGCCGAGCCGCCATCCCGCATGTCAATGAATTGACCGAAAAATACGGGCAGGACATCCTGTTTGTCGGCATCAGCGATGAGAAGGAAAATGTCTTCACCTCTGGGATGAAGAAGCAGAAACTCAAGCCTGCGGACTTCAAGTATCCGCTCGCCCTTGACCCCGCAGGAACACTGAAGGACAAGTTCTTTGCGATTCGAGGCATCCCGCACATGGCAATCTTCTCAGCGGATGGAATCGTCCGTTGGCAGGGTCACCCCATGTCATTGCAGACAGAAGACATCGACAAGTTGATTGCCGCCAACCGAGCCAACACCAAGCCATCCACGGCGCCCGGCGCGACCGGCGGCCGTGGCTGGGCGGGCGCGGCAACGACTCAGAAGTCTCGGTGAACGATGGCCAGCGCTGCAGCGTCCAATGCATCACGGGCTGCGCCGGCTGGCACCTGCGCTAGTTCTGCGCGGGCGGTTGCAACCATCGCCTCGGCGCGATGACGCGCATCAACAAGCGCACCACCCGCAGTGAGTTCCGCCATCAACGCACTGCCATCACGCGCGCGGATCGCGGCGATGGTTCGCTCACGACTCACCCCGGTGCAGCGTGCCAGGTGAATGATCACCGGAAGTGTCAGCTTCCCCTTCTCAAGGTCGCGCCCCAGGCTCTTGCCCACCACGTCCTCGCGCCCTTCCAGATCCAGGAGGTCATCCTGCACTTGGAATGCCACACCAATTCCTTCGCCAAATCGACGGAGCGCCGCTACGGAATCTTCTGGAGCACCGGAGAGACGCGCGCCCAATTCGCAACACGCGCCGATGAGCACCGCAGTCTTGCGACGCACAATCTCAAAGTACGTGCGTTCATCAAGCGACAAGTCTTCACGGTGACTGAGTTGCACCAATTCACCCTCACACAGCGTGTTGGTGACTTCACCAAGACGTAGGTTCAGGGCAGGATCGCCAGCGCGGCTGCACAGGTGAAATGCGTTGGAAATCAGGTAATCACCAAGCATTACTGCCACTTCGTTGCCGCGCAGATGATTGACAGTGCTGCCCTTGCGGCGCACTTCCGCTTCATCAAGCACATCGTCATGCACCAACGTGGCCATGTGAATCATTTCACAGGTGGCAGCAATGATCACGTGTCGCTCACCCACGTTGCCGAACGCTTGCCCGGACAGGAACACCATGGTTGGGCGCAGCATCTTGCCGCGGTACCGCTCCACGTGCCGACACAGCGTGTTCACCGGAGGAAGGTCGCTCGCCAACTGCCGCTCGAAGGCCTTGCTCACTTCCGCCAAGAGCGGCGCAAGTGATGCGATACCGAGGCCTTCGCTGTTGGTGGAAATTGGCATAGCGACACTCGTTCCTTTGCGATGAACTCAGCGAGCGGAACGCCGGGTCGGACGCTTGGCTGCTGACTTGGATGTGGCAGTCAACTTCTGCTTGCCTGACACTGGCTTCTCCGCCACGATGTAAGCAATCCAGCCACCGCATGCTTCGCCAACGGTCTTGCGACGGAACACGCCGTCGCCTTCGCCGGTCTTCTTCACGGTGCCTTCCCAATACACGGCTGGGCGCACAAAGCCCGCTTCGATCAGGGTTTCTTGGATTTCCGCCAACGTCCATAAGCGCCAGTCATAGGTGAATGCCTTGCGCAGTTCGGAGCCGTCCGGGAATCGGAAGTGAATGTGGTTCAGCACTTCGCCAGTGATCGGGTTGTACTTCTCGGTGTCCCACAGGTACGTGAATCCGTCCAGATTGCGTGACTCGGTGATGACGGAGAAACTCTCGTAACCACCGTACGCATCAAGGACGAACAACCCGCCATGCTTGATGTTGCTGAACGCAGCGCGGAAATACTCAAGCAATCCCGCGCGTGTCTTGAAGAGGAAGTAACTAAAGTTGAGAGCCGCCAATACATCGGCTTGCTCCGTGGGCGTGCTGCGAACATCACCCTTGATCCATTGCATGCGCTTGCACTCATCGGTGGTCAGCGCAGTGCCGTGGCGACCCTTGCCCCACGCCATCGTCTTGGTGCACAGGTCAATTCCGTACGCGCGATTATTTGGGCGATGCTGCACCCACGCGCAACTTGCAAAGCCAGTCCCGCAGAAGTCTTCGCGCAACACGGTGGGCACGCGGCCGTAGCGCTCGCGGAATGCGCGCTCCATGAATGCAATCTCCGCTGACGGCTCTTGCACCGAAAGTTCATAGAGTTCATGGCGATCGCTCGTGCGCGCGGTACGCCAGCCCTTCGCCTTGGCGGCGGGCTTCTTCTTGCGCTTGGTTGCGGTCGCGGAGGGTGACGGACTGCGCTTCTTCTTGAGGGTCTGTGTAGTTGCCATGTGAGGGGACGAATCCTACTCCGCACTGCTCGGTGACGCGGCACGATCTCGCGTGTTGACTCGCCACGGATCGCAACAATTCGCTCAACGCGTCCGGGGTACGCCATCGTTGGTGCGGTACCACTGCGCGGCCGATGCTGCCAGCGCGGGCGCTGTGATCCCAAAGTCCTCAGCAAGCGCCTTCTGCCATGGCTTGCCGCCCTTTATCGCTCTGACCCAGGAACCAAACTTCGTCTGACCCTTGGCAATCATCAGGTCAACCATGATGTACCCCACCGAGTAACCGATGGCGTTGTCGCCCGGCCAGGTGCCATCCTTGCCGCTGAGTGCCATGATCTTGGTGGCATCACCGCCCTGCCTGAAGAACGCCAATCCCTGCGGGCGCCGAGACGCATCCACGTTGGAATTCTTCACACATTCGCGCGCCACACATTCAGCAAATCCTTCGTTGGCCCAGTCCGGCATCTGAATCGGCGTTGCATATCGATACACAATTCCATGAGTGGTCTCATGGACAAGCGTGCTGGCGAACTCCAGTTCATTGTTGCCGCGGTAAATGGAAATAAATAACTGCGGTCCCTTCATGTGACACACCCCGCGCAGCATCGCGGGCGCCTTGTGATTGAAGATCGCCGCCTCGGCCAATCGGAACGTGTCTTGCTTATCAAAGGCCAACACCACCGCCTTGCCCCAGAACAGTTTGACGCCCTTGGGAACTACCAGGATGCCCGACACGCGTGCGTACACACCGTCTAACTCGCGCGACCAACGCAGCAATTCCGAGCGGGAAATATCCCCAAATACCAGGAAGTTGTCCGTCTCCACCGATTCGTACTTCACGCCGGCCACGGTCATCGCAGCGATGGCCTGTTGTCGCATGGTGTCAATGGCGCTGTTCTGCTCGGCATCGGTCAGCACCGGCCAGGGTTTGGCAATGGCGTCGTCAGGAAGCACATCGTCTTGCAGGCGACGCTCCCCGTCCATGCGTTCGCGTTCTTTGCGCGCAATGCCGGCTGCTTTACCACGCGTGCGCGCGTCCTCAATGGCTGCAGGCGTTGCTCCCAATCGCTTGGCTTGCGCGAAAGCATCATCCGCAAACTGCGCACCGTCACGCGCACTTGCCAGCAATTCACCAAGCGAAGTCCATTGCTCCGCATTCTTTCGATCCATCAACTGCATGTAGACACGGCGCATGTCAGCCGTCACCAGATCCGTCCACGCATGATTTCCAAATGATCCAGTGATGCCATCTTTGGACCACGCGCTGACCTTTCCCACGAACGCTGCACCGCTGACGAGACGCGCGCGGATTTCAATCGGACGTTCCAGTGCACCGGCCGGGACCGCGGACGGCGGCGCAGGAGTTTGGGCGCCGTTGGCGGCTTGACTCACCACCACGCACAGCATGCCGACTGCCATGATGGCAGTAAGCGTGCGCGGGAGATGTGCCAAGGCAGTCATGGTTGATGGGAAGCGTAGCTCGTTCGTGCACCTGCATCATCGCCCGGCGGCACAAACCCATGGTGAACCATGTCTTATGGACGAACTGGCTGCCCAACAGCCTTGGTTTTGCCGCTGAAATCTGCGCCAATTCCGGGAAATTCGCAGAGATCGCTCAGCAGCAGCGATCCATGAACCGATCCCACCATCGGTGGATTTGGAGTGGCAAGCCAATTGCACTCAATATCTGCACGAACCCCTCTAGCAATTCCTAGCATTGCCCGAGAACAATTCGTAAGGTTGAAGCGAAGCATGATCCGCCGAAACGGATCAACCCCCACGAAGGAGGCTGGAAATGTTTGAACGACTCACTGATCGCGCCCGCAAGGTCATGGCCCTGGCTAACCAGGAAGCACAACGCTTCAACCACGAGTACATCGGTACTGAGCACATCCTGCTCGGTCTGGTGAAAGAAGGCTCAGGTGTTGGCGCCAATGTCCTGAAGAACCTGGATATCGATTTGCGCAAGGTTCGCCTCGAAGTGGAGAAGCTCGTCAAGAGCGGCCCGGAGATGGTGACCATGGGCAAGTTGCCGCAAACGCCGCGCGCCAAGAAGGTCATTGAGTACGCGATCGAAGAAGCGCGCAATCTCAACCATAACTATGTCGGCACTGAGCATTTGCTGCTCGGTCTCTTGCGTGAGCACGATGGCGTTGCCGCGCAGGTCTTGATGAACCTTGGTCTCAAGCTTGAAGAAGTCCGCGAGGAAGTCCTGCAACTGCTCGGAGCGAGTGCAGACCAGGAGCGCGACGAGTCCCCACAGGCTCCGTCCGAGCCGCAAGCACAAGAGCCCGGCCCAACCGAAGGCGGTTCCACTGCACGCCGCGGCAAGAGCAAGACTCCCGCGCTGGATTCATTCGGTCGCGATCTCACCGAACTCGCCAAGAGCGGCGAGCTTGACCCAGTCATCGGTCGTGAGCATGAAATCGAGCGATTGATTCAAATTCTCAGCCGTCGCACCAAGAACAACCCAGTGCTGCTGGGCGAAGCTGGCGTCGGCAAGACTGCCATCGTTGAAGGTCTGGCGCAACGCATCTTGGCGCAGGAGGTCCCGGATCTTCTGTTTGACAAGCGCCTGGTGGTGCTTGACTTGGCCAGCATGGTTGCCGGTACCAAGTACCGCGGACAGTTTGAAGAGCGCATCAAGGCCGTGATGAACGAAGTTCGTCGCGCCAAGAACATCATTCTCTTCATCGATGAACTGCACACCCTGGTTGGTGCCGGCGGAGCAGAAGGCGCCATTGACGCGTCCAACGTGCTCAAGCCCGCCCTGGCCCGTGGTGAAATTCAGTGCGTCGGCGCAACCACTTTCGATGAGTACCGCAAGTACATCGAAAAGGACTCTGCGCTGGAGCGTCGATTCCAGTCCATCGTGGTTGAGCCACCGAACGCCGATCAGACTTTCCTGATTCTTCAGGGTCTGCGCGAGCGCTATGAGAAGCACCACAAGGTTCGCATCACCGACGGCGCACTCCGCGCTGCCGTGGATCTGTCCGGCCGGTACATCACTGGTCGCGTGCAGCCAGATAAGTCGATCGATGTGATCGATGAGTCCGGTGCTCGCTTGCGCCTCAAGAGCATGACCAAGCCGCCTGATCTGGCGGACATGGAATCGCGCATCGAACGCCTCTCCATTGAGAAGGACGATGCCGTCAAGAACGCTGATTACGAGAAGGCTGCTGAACTGCGCGACCAGGCAGAGAAACTCCGCAAGGAGAAGGAGCGCATGCAGCAGACTTGGCGCGACCGCATGAATGAGGTCGATGCCGTGGTCGATGAGAATGTCATCGCCGAAGTCGTCAGCAAGATGACCGGCGTGCCGCTCACTCGCCTGGAGAAGGCAGAGAGTTCACGTCTCCTGCAGCTGGAAGCGGAACTGCACAAGTCCGTCATCAGCCAGGACGAGGCCGTCAAGCAGGTTTCCCGCGCGATCCGCAAGGCGCGCTCGGGACTCAAGGATCCGAAGCGGCCGATGGGCTCCTTCATGTTCCTTGGGCCAACCGGCGTCGGCAAGACACTCTTGGCCAAGGCACTCGCTGAGTTCATGTTCGGCGACCCAGACGCCATGATCCGCCTCGACATGTCTGAGTACATGGAGAAGCACAATGTGTCGCGTTTGGTCGGCGCACCTCCCGGATACGTCGGATACGAAGAAGGCGGTCAGCTCACTGAACGCGTCCGTCGTCGTCCGTACTCGGTGATCCTGTTCGACGAAGTCGAGAAGGCGCACCCCGATGTGTTCAACATGTTGCTGCAGGTGATGGATGACGGGCACTTGACCGACTCGTTCGGTCGGCGCATCGACTTCCGCAACGCCATCATCATCATGACTTCGAACATCGGTTCGGACATCATCAAGGGTGGCGCCAACTTTGGCTTCACCAAGCGTGAAGAGGTCCAGGACTACGAGAAGATCAAGAAGGCCCTGTTCAGCGAGGCGGAGAAGTTCTTCCGTCCCGAGTTCATCAACCGTCTTGACGACATGATTGTGTTCCGACCGCTCATCAAGGCGGATCTGACCTACATCATTGATCTTGAGTTGGCCAAGCTGAAGGAACGCCTGACTGGGCGCCGCATCACCTTGGAAGTCAGCGACCCCGCAAAGGACTTCCTCATCGAGAAGGGCTACAACCCTGACTTCGGTGCCCGTCCGCTGCGTCGCGCGTTGGCGCAGTTCATTGAGGATCCGCTTGCAGAGCGGCTGCTCAGTGGCGAGTTCGGCGAA
>CALQCP020000085.1 GCA_943329105.2 Chitinophaga pinensis
GAGAATGCACCCATGACGACCACTCAGTCATCCCTCTCTTCTGTTGCTGAAGATTCTTTGCGTCCACTGCGTATTGTCTTGCATGGAGCCCTCGGAAGGATGGGTCAACGCCTCTTGGGGTGCATCTCAATCGAACGTGGATACCTGATTGCGCAATCGATCGACCGCGACAACCAGCTGGAAGTTCTGCCCGGCGGCGCCGATGTGGTGATTGATTTCTCAAGCGACGACGGTGCCATGCGCGCTGCGCAGGCCGCAACCACGCTGGGATGCGCGCTTCTGGTGGGGACCACTGGACTTTCACAAGCGTCACGTGATGCGATCCAACGTGCATCCACACGGGTACCCGCCATGGTGGCTGCCAACACTTCGTTGGGGGTTGCGGTGACTCGCAAACTGGTGATGGATGCAGCACGACTACTGCCGGAATTTGATGTTGACATCACGGAAACGCATCACGTACGCAAACTTGATGCGCCCAGTGGAACCGCACTGAGCCTGGCCGCGGCAGTGACTGCTGGCACAGGAAAACCCATGAATCCAGCAAGAATTCACGCTATTCGTGCTGGCGACGTGGTTGGTGAACACGTGGTGGCATTCAGTGGTCCCAGCGAACGAATCATGATCAGCCACTCCGCCACCAGCCGCGACCTCTTTGCACTGGGAGCGCTGCGCATGGCACGCTGGTTAGCACAACAACCGGTAGGAATGCATGTGACCGATGACTGGTTTGCCGACTTTGCGCGCGGTTGACTTGCCGAAGCGTCCGCAAACATCAGCCGCTCGGCCCCCTTCGCTGCTACCCTTCTCCCTACATGGCTACTGACCTTCTTCGTTGGTACACGCTTACCTCGGGCGCCCGCCTCGTGGTGGAACGCATGCCCGGTACCCGCAGTTGCGCCGCGGTCTGGATGCTGCCGGTCGGAACAGCGAGCGATCCGGAGGGCGATGCTGGTGAGGGCGAGGCCACGGTGCTCTCCGAACTCATCCTGCGCGGCGCGGCGGGTAAATCAAGCCGCGACATCTCCGATGCGTTCGATGCACTCGGTGCGCAACGCCATGGAGCCGCTGCGGTCCATCACACCATGCTCTCCACGCTGTGCATGGGCGAACGCATCGAAGAGGCAATGCGCCTACTTTCCCTGGTGGTTCGGCAGCCGCACCTGGATGCAGACGCCCTGGAATCCGTGCGCGCCATTGCGCTGCAAGCCCTCAATGGATTGGAAGATGAGCCGCAACACCTTGCCGGCGTACGCCTGCGCGAGTTTGCGATGCCGGCTCCATTTAATCGCAGTGGCTACGGAACCGTTGCTGGGCTGCAGTCGCTCACTCAGGACCGCATCCGCGCCTCGTGGTCGCGTCGCGCCCGTCCGGTTGGCACGGTGATCGGCATGGCTGGCGATATTGAGCCCGAACGCGCCCGGGACATGGTGGAACGGCTCCTTGAGGGCTGGAGCGGCTCCACTGAGGACCCCGTTGAAACCCGCCCCGCCCTGCGCGGATCGCATTTGGTGCAGCTTGATACCCAACAGACCCACCTTGCCATCGGGTTCGATGCCCCGCCGGACCGCGACGCTGATGCCCACGCCCATCGCGTGGCCATCCGAATTTTGGGCGGCGCAAGCAGTAGCCGTCTCTTCACCGAAGTGCGCGAGAAGCGCGGGCTCTGCTATTCAGTCGGCGCCTCCTCGGCACTGGGCCGTGACCGTGGGTTGGTGCAGGTCTATGCCGGAAGCACCCACGAACGCGCCCCGCGCACCTTGGAATGCATCATGCACGAACTGGAGCGATTCGAGCAGGGAATCACCGCCGATGAGTTCCGCGACGCCCTGGTAGGCGCCAAGGCAGGCCTGATCATGAGTGGCGAAAGTTCCAGCGCTCGAGCGGCCACCATTGCGTCACAATTGTGGCGTCTTGGCGAAGCCATGGACCTGGCGCAGAGCGCGGCGGAGTTTGATCGACTGACTCTTGCCGGCGTCAACGAGTACATCGCGCGCGACATGGGCGCCGCGTGGCGCGCTGGCCGAACACAGGTAACGGTTGCGCCGCGATTGGTGGGATGAGTGCGCGTGGGGTGCGCGTGGGTGCAGGCAAGCCTGCATGCGCAGGCATCTGCAAGCACGAGCAAGCAAGCTGATTGAGTTAAGCGCGATCGCTCGGTTCAATCACCGTGTACTGATCAAGGTTCAGTACGGTGATCTCGCCGTCGTCCTTTTGAATCTCCAACCGATCAAGCCAGAGGCGATCATGCTGGCTGTGCGCAAACCAACTCCCGGTTTCGGACTGGCGGTAACGAAGCACCGTGCCCTCAATGGTGGTGGTGCTGACGTGGCGCACCGCGGGGAGCTGCTGGGTGACCCGGATACGTGTTCCGGCAGGGAATGCTGACATTTCAAGGGACATGGGCTGTGCAGTATAGGAACCTGCTGCCGTCACGCGCCCGCCGCACGCGCGCGAATTCGCCATTGGCTCAAGACCACGCCCGCAAACATCAAGGCGCAGCCCGCCAGTTTCCAGCGCGTCATGGGCGAGCCCAGGCTCGTCCACCCGGCCACCAAAAAGACTGCCTCGGCCAACGCCGCAAACACGCTCTCCAGACTCAACAGGATGGCGGCGTGCGCGGGTGGCGCGCTGCCCTGTGCCACGGTCTGCAATGTGAATGCAATACATGTCGAGAGGAGCGCGGCAAACGCGAGCGGCCACGCCACCGCTTGCAACGCTCCCAGTTCAAAGACCTCGCGCGCGCCCCATGTCTCGGTGGGCCAGCCGTGTGCAATGACTTGTGAAGCCAGCAATGCGGTTGCACCCGTCACCGCAAATTGAATCACACTGATGACGAACGGATCAATGTCCGGTGCCGCCCATCCAATGATCTGCACGTGGAAACTCCACGCCAGCGCGCATGCCAACACCCACACATCGCCTTCGTTGATAGAAATTCCAGTGGCGCTGCCCGATGGGTCATAGAGGCTCAGATAGAAGAGTCCGGCCACGGCCAAGATGGCGCCGATCCATACGTTCCAGCGGACTCGCTGCCCAACAAAGAGGCCGAGCATGGGCACGATGATCACGTACAGCCCAGTGATGAACCCCGCGTTACTCACGCTGGTGGAATGCATGCCCACTTGTTGCAAGGTGCTGCCAAGCGCCATGGCGCATCCGGCGAGGCAACCCCCAAGCAGTGCGCTGCGACGGGCCCGCCCGGAGGCAATGCGTCGAAAGCGCGGCAGTGCGATGGGCAGCAGAATGGCTGCGCCGATTGAAAAGCGAATGCCCGTAAAGAGCAGCGGCCCCATGTGTTCGGTAGCAAATTTCTGCGCAACAAAGGTAACGCCCCAGATCAATGCTGCAGTCAGAAGGAGCGAATCAGCTGCGAATATCCCCAGTCGGCGCGGGGCCGGCAGGGATGCAGCGTTGGTCATCGCGCGGTCTCCGGCCAGCGCACCTCGCGCGAGGCCGTCATCCGCGATCCATCAACGCCTTCAAAAGTGGCCTGCAACACCACCACGCGCCCCGGAAGCGGATCGACGGTGAGTGGAATGTGCATCGAGTAGGTCTCGGTCACTGAATCCCAGGCGCGGGCGTGGCCGCCAACTCCGGCAAGGTCGGCGGACTGGCGCCCAATTTCATTGCTATCAAAGCGCACCACCACGGTGAGTTGACCGACGGCCTTGGTCTCGTCGCGGTCGCTGTCGAAGAACTCGGTGCGCGCGTCGATCATGGATCCGCGCCCGGCGCGAGCAACCATCGGCGTTGAAAGCGCGCTGACTTCCATCTTCTCCGCGCGCCAGCGCCACGTGGCCCCGGCGCCAGCACTTGCAACATCCTGGCCGGCGTGTTCGCCGCATGCACAGAGCATGAGGGATGCGGCGGTGAGGAGCATGGGGAGTTTTTTGGGGGTGGGGAACATGGGGAAGATCGGCAGCGTGGGCAGCGTGGGGAGCATGGGATCCGTGAGGTTCCGCGAGGCAGGAAGATAGTCGCTGCGATGATGCTTGTATCATGATTCATTATGCGCGCCACCCTGATCTCAACGTGCTGCATCACCCTCGCACTCGCCGGCTGCGCAAGCACCGAGCAGCCGACTGAGCCGTCTCTGGCCACTGACGGCGCCGAAACATCGGGCGCAGCGTCGGTTTCTGGGGAGTCTGGTGCTTCTAGCGCAACCGCGGCGCCAGCGGATGAGCTCGCTACCGCCACGGAACGGCCTGCCACCGAGCCAAAGCAGATGACCGTCGTCACGCCGACCGCCGTTGCGCAAAGTCCAACGGACACACGCCCCACGCGCGATGGACAAGCGCATCGCTGGGAATTGCGGGCTTTCAGTGGGGATCGTATTGAGGTCTTCATGGATTCGCAGCCGGTTCCGTCGGACCATGTGGTGCGTAAGGGAAATCATGTGGCGGTGATCAATGACCAAGGCACGGTGATCGAGCGCCTTGATCTTCCCGATACGTGGACACCGGAACACGGCACGAAGGTTGATGCGCCGGGCGTCTACCGCACGCGCGATGGAGCCACATTGACAGCGCCCAAGACCATGCTTGGTGGTCGGCTTGAAGCAGTACCGCCGGCTGCTCTTGCGCATCTTCATGCTGAACACACCACACCTTCGGGCGCGGACTGCGCCTATGTGGCGCAAGTCATTCCTGGTCTTGCGCTTGAGCAAGCAGGCATCATGCCGCATGATGTGATTGTGGCAATCAATGGATCAAGCAACGCTTCGCCGGAAGCCATTCGCGCGGTGGTTCGCGCCGCTGCGCCCGGCGAACATGTGAAGTTTGTGGTCGTTCGCGCGGGTCAAAAGCGCGAAGCAGATGTCACGCTCATTCCATGGGAAGCGAAGCACATGTTGCGCGCGGTTGGGCAAGTTGACGCGGTGGCTCCAGCAACTGCATCAAGTGCGCCGGGGCCTGACTCTGCTGCAGCAGCGGCAAGTACGGCAGCGACGGCTGCGGCAGCCAAGGCATCCGCGAATGCTGCAAGCAGTGCAGCTACCGCGAAAGCGACCGCAGCTGCGGATCCGGCAACGCAAGATGAACTTTCCAGGGCGCGCGCGCGCATCACTGACCTTGAGCGAAGAATGCAGGCTGATGAAGCGGTACGGCGTGCCATTCGACCGCAACCGATGCCCGCGCCAACCAGCGACGCTGCGCCTGCGGGCTCGGACGCGAAGCCGGCTACGGGTGCTGCACCGGCTACGGGTGCTGCACCGGCTACGGGTGCTGCACCGGCTACAGGTGCTGCGCCGGCTGCCGCTACTCCCCCGAGCGTCTAACGGATCGCGGCCGAAACGATGTGCGACGGACGCTGCAAGAGCGTCCATATTGGGTTTATCGGCATCGAACAGCGGCTTCCGCCTACGTCATGACCGCGCTAGAATCTTCGTTTCACGATTTGGGAATTGGTGTAACGGTAGCACAACTGACTCTGACTCAGTTTGTCTAGGTTCGAATCCTAGATTCCCAGTTTGACTCTTCGATTGCACACTGAACGCCCGGTTCATCGCCGGGCGATTTCGTTTTTACTGCCGAACCTCGCCCGATGCCATTGGTTCAAATGCAATGGAACGAACCCCGTCCGACCAGATGGGCGACGCGCCAGACGATGGACGAAACCATGTCACGAAGTCGATGGCCGTTCCGTCGATGCGATCGTTGCCTCCATCGTCCAAGAGCGATACCTGGAAGCGATATCCCTCACCGATCAGGCTGCGAAATCTGCCAAGATCAAGGTCGCGCGTGGGAATACTCCAAACATGAATGGGATGATCGCCCGGCACCGTTGCCGAACCCGCGGTGCCCATGCGGTACGCAGCGACGTTCAATGTGCCGTCGCGCCAAATCGGCGTTGGGTACGGCCGCGCAAAGAGGTAGAGCTCAATACTGAGCCGATCGGGGCGACCATTGGCATCGCTATCGGTGGGTTTCGGCGCATACAAGACACTCATTGCGTTGACTGCTACGCCCTCCGGGGCCGTCTGCGGCACACGCGCATGTGGAGGCATGGGACGACCGTCTGATGTTTCCTTGGAAACGGTCTCACAACCGGTAAGACTCAGTAACACACCGAGCGCAAGGCAGATGGATGACGGGGAATTCATGGTGCCTTTGGTGTAATCGGATCAGTCGGTGACGAAGGTTCTGCACTTGGCGCTGGCAACTTGGGGCCAATGGTGATACTGCCGTTTGCTTGCTTGGTGGTGACTTGATCACCAGGCTCTGACGCGACCGGCTTAATCAGTGTTGAGTCACCCTTGCTTGGCATGGCGGCGTCGCCATCGGCAGCTGGAGTCTCGGAAGGCGCACCGATCGGGTCAACCCACTCGCCCTTGTCGTTGTATCGGCCCTGTGTGCCCTTGAGTTCAGCCTTACGAATCTGCTCCTTGAGACCAGGTTGCAACGACATACGACCAACAGCCTCTTCCGTGATCTGCTGCATGCGCTGCGGCGTGCGCACTACGTGCGGTCGCAAGACAATCAGCAGTTCAGTCTTCGCGGTTGTCTCAGTCTTTTGCCGGAACGCCAGACCAATGATGGGAATGTCGCCCAGAATTGGAATCTTGCGGTCCGAGCGCTCGTAGCGATCGTTGATGAGACCGCCGATCACTACGGTCTCACCGTCGCGCACAGTGACGGTGGTGTTGGCACGACGCCGCTCAATAATTGGACTCCGGAAATTTTCAGAAATGTCCACCGTCTGCTTGCTCAGTCGGCTGATTTCTGGCTCCACCGCCATCTTCACAAATCCATCGGGATTAATCGATGGCGTGACCTCCAGAATCACGCCCACTTCTTCTGCACTGACTGCACTCTGCTGTCCAGCAGCGCTGACGGTGACTGCATCAGGAACTCGGATGGTTTCACCAACCTGAATGCGACCACGTGTGTTGTTCGCCACCATGACGCTTGGATTGGAAAGCATCTGTACGCGGTTCTGTGATGCCAATGCGTTGATCAGTAAATCAAAGTCTGGCCCGCCCACGGCAATATTGGGAATGCCGATACCGGAGAACAGCGCTGGTGCAAGACCAACCAGCCCGGGAGCCTTTGGCTGCAATGGGCCAAATCCAGTCTTATTGAGGCCAAATCCGCCCGCCGAGTAATAGCCATCGCCATAGTCGATGCGTGAGAATTCAATACCAATGTCCTCATTGTCAACCAACGTCACTTCGGCCAGCATCACCTGAATCAACACTTGCGGCGGGTCAACGTCAAGCTCCTTGATGACACCCTTCAACTTCTCCACGTAACGCGGGCTGCCGGTCAACAGCACCGAGTTTGACTTCTGATCGCCAACAACGGTGACCTGTGCATCAAGGAGACGACTGGAAGCAGCCTGCCGATTATTTCCATACACCTCCAAGAGTTTGTTGCGCTCGCCGTCCGCAAACTTGGTGAGCGTCTGCGCTACATCGTCAGCGGTGGCATTCTTCAGATGCACAATGTGCTGATCGCGATTGCCAAACTGATCCGTGTCCAGCTCCTTCACTACCTTCTCCACCGCGCTCAGGTAGTTCGGCGTACCGCTCACTAGCAAGCTATTCGTGCGTGGGTCCACAGTAATGGAAAGCTCTTGGCGCTCATCGGGCACCATGTTCAGTTCAAGGCCAGCAATAGTGGTGGACCGACCGGCATTCTCCGGGGCAGTTCCCGGCGTTGCACCATCTGCAGAGGGCGGTGTTCCGCCATCACGCGGCTTGAGTACATACAGATTCCCCTGCTTTTTCAAGCGGAACAGCTCGTTCAAAATTTCCAAGACGCTCTCCGCTTCCGCGTGGGCCATCCGGATCACGCGCACATTCTGGGCGGAACTGTCGTCGTGATCAAGGTCCGCGATCATCTTCTCAACCAAGTCCATGGAGTCCTTGGGCGCACGGACGATCACCGTGTTGGACCGAATGTCCGGAGTCAGGCTGATGGACTGCCGCACCGCGGCGTTGATTTCCATCTCCGCGCTCTCGGTATCCACGCCAGGCATTTGTTTGAGATAGCGAACAATGGTTGCCTGCTGAGTACCGCGTGAGGCCAGCGAATTTCCGGAGAGGACGCTATCGATGAGACTGATGAGTTCCAGCACGTTGGCACTCTTGAGGCGGATGTACTTGATCTCCACCACTTCCAGCGGCTTGGTGGCTTCCAGTTCGCCAACAATCTTGCTCATAGTGGTGATGTCAGAACCCGCACCCGAGAGAATCACGGCATTGGTTCGGCTATCAACAATGGCGCGCACACTGTCATTGCCCCGGCGGCGGTTCTCCTCGCGAATGTACATGTTCTCCAGCAGCTGCACGATGTCCGTGGCGCGGCTCTTCTTCAACTGGATTGTCTGGAAGTCACGCGTCAGTGCGCTGTCATTTCCCACTGATTTCAGGCTATCAATCAACTGCTTGATGATCTCAGCGTTCTCTTGGCTCGAAGCAACGATCAACGTATTGGTGGCAAGGTCGCTTTCGATGGAGATACGGTCCGAGGGACGGGCCGTGTCTCCGAGAGTGGCCATGCGTTCACGCATCACTGTCTGCAAGCGTGGGGCAATGGTTTCCACCCGAACACCCTGCACCGGGATGACATGGAGGGCGACTGCTGGGTCGGTTGGCTGCTC
>CALQCP020000086.1 GCA_943329105.2 Chitinophaga pinensis
CTGGTTCAACGCGGCGTACGGTGGTCCACGGAGGAACGGGTTCGGTCGGCGATAAAATGGTCCGGGAGGAACGGGAGCATTTTGTTTTGATGGGACAAATCGTGACGTACCGGTGCGGAGCTTGTGATTTCTCGTTTTCATGGATGAGCAGCAGTGGCACGTTCAGCAATAGCACCCAGTGGGAGTGATCGATTCACACGGATCATCGCCGCACGTTGCGCCCTTACGAGCGCCCTGACGCTGCACTCGATGCCACGGAACGCTGTTCCACGCCACAAAGACCAATAAGCCGATTTCGGTTGGTTTCAGTGGGGGTATCAGCTATGCTTAAAATTGCTTCTAACTTTCAGCTGTAGAACCCATTCGAGGATCGAACCATGTCGAACGAGTATGCCACCACCGCGCGCCAACAGGCGTTCTTGGACACAGTTGAAGACACGCGCCACGAGCGCAACATCATCAACGGCCTCGCGCCGTTTCTTGATGAGAAGGCACCCGCGGACATGTTGGGGCTCTACTCTTCCAACGAACTCATTCAGTTGCGCGTCCTCAAGGGCACCGATCGCGACCTTGAGAAGCGCATGCCAGTGAAGGTGACGCGGCATTACTTTGAACTCGCCAAGAACAGCGCCCCGATCCGCCGCATCGTCAAGGCGGACCCAGCAGAAACCATGGACCTCGCGGGATCCGAAGACCCCGGCTTCCAAATGGACTACAGCCCGGTCGAGGGCATGTTGCACAAGTATGAGATGGGTCTTCTGTACGTCGTCTCCACTTGCTCAGCGCACTGCCGCTTCTGCTACCGCGAGGAACTGATCGCGCGCAAGGAGATCACGCGTCAAGACGGCACCGTTGCCAAGAAGGGCATGGCCACCATTCCAGAGGTGACCGAGTTCATCAAGCGCTTCAACTCTGAAGTTGCTGCGAACGGCGGACGCCACCCAACCTGTGGTCGCGAAAAACTTCGCGAGGTTCTGATGTCGGGCGGCGATCCGATGGTGTTGAACAACTCAAAAATCGCGGCATGGCTTGGCGCGCTTGCAGAGGCGGGCGTTGAGTCGATCCGCATCGGCACCAAGGAAATGGCGTTTTATCCTGACCGATTTGACGAAGCGTTTGTGGCCATGCTTGATCGCTTCCATGAGACGTACCCAGATGTTGGCCTGCACATTGTGGTGCACTTTGAACACCCCGACGAATTCTTGGCCAAGGACGCTGACGGCAAATACATCCACAATGACAAGGGATTCTTGCAGTGGGTGCCCTCCACTGGCGTCGCTATGCAACGCCTGGTGTCGCGCGGCTGGCTAAGCGTTGAGAATCAAACGCCCATCATGAAGGGCATCAACGACGATCCCGATGCGCTGCGCATTTTGCAACGCGAATTCAAGCGCGCAGGCGGCGAGAATCATTACTTCTTCTGTGGTCGCGACATCATCGCGTACCGCGCCTTCAATGCGCCCATTGAGACCGTGTGGAAAATCCTCAACGAATCGCAGAAGGGTCTGTCCGGCGTTGAAAGCCACGCACGACTTTCCATTACCCACTACAAGGGCAAGACGGAAGTGTGCGCCGTCACCACCGAACCGATTCCTGGTCTCAAGGGCAGCGAGAACGGAGTTGTCATATTTAAGATCATGCGCAACTCTGGCTCCGCCAAAGACAAGGGCAAGATTTGCATCGTCGGTCGCAATCCAGAGGCGTTGTGGTTTGATGGTTACGCGGATCGCGTGTTGTATGACGAGGCTGGTCTCTTTGACTACTCGCGCGTCAAGAGCGCACGCGCCACGCATGCGGCACCACCAACACCATCCTGCCGATGATCGACAAGCGAGTTGGTAGCACCCGCGAGGCGGTCGCCGACATCTTCGATGGCGCGACGGTCATGATTGGTGGCTTCGGCGAAGCAGGAAGTCCAATCGAGCTCATTCATGCCCTGATCGATCAGGGCGCGAAGGGCTTGACCGTGGTGAGCAACAACACCGGCACTGGCCTGGTTGGACTCGCCGCGCTGCTGCGTGCCGAGCGCGTCAGTAAGGTCATTTGCTCGTTCCCCAAGACCGCTGGCTCGACCGTGTTCCCCGATCTGTATCGAGCGGGGAAAATTGAACTTGAGCTGGTGCCGCAAGGAACACTCGCGGAGCGAATCCGCGCTGGCGGCGCTGGAATTGTGGCGTTCTACACGCCGACCGCGGTGGGAACGCCGCTGGCAGAAGGCAAAGAGTCCCGCATGTTCAACAACCGCGAGCATGTACTTGAGTACGGCATTCGCGCAGACTTCACGCTTATCAAGGGCTGTAAATCCGACACGCACGGGAACGTTCTGTATCACCGCACCGCGCGAAACTTTGCGCCCATGATGGCTACCGCCGCAACGGTGACCATTGTGCAAGCCGCGGACGTTGTTGAAGCTGGCGCGCTTGACCCAGAGGCGATTGTCACACCCGGCATCTTTGTTGACCGCGTTGTGCACGTACCGTCGCCGGCGTTGGAATCCGCGCTTAATGAAGCGGGAGCAAGTTACCCATGACGAGCGCCCCTTCCAACGGTTGGACGCGCGACGGAATCGCCAAGCGCCTGGCGCAGGACATTCCAAACGGTTCATATGTGAACCTGGGAATTGGTATCCCTGAGCTGGTGGCAAGCCACGTGCCCGAAGGTCGCACGTTTATCTATCACACTGAGAACGGCCTGCTTGGCATGGGCCCCTCACCCGCCGCGGGCGAGAGCGACCCCGAACTCATCAACGCCGGCAAGCGCCGCGTGACCATGATGCCGGGTGCCGCGTTCTTTGACCAAGCCACCAGTTTCGCCATGATTCGCGGCGGACATCTTGATCTCTCGGTACTCGGCGCGTTGCAAGTAGCGGCCAACGGTGATCTAGCGAATTGGTCTACCGGTGCCGATGATGCGATTCCCGCTGTCGGCGGCGCGATGGACTTGGTGGCTGGTGTGAAGCGCGTGTTTGTCATGACCACGCATGTCACCAAGGAAGGCGAGCCGAAACTTGTTCAGCGCTGCACCTACCCGCTCACTGGACGCGGCGTAGTGACGCGAATCTACTCAGATCTGGCCGTCATTGATGTCACTGAGCGCGGATTTGCGCTTGTTGAACTCGCGCCCGGCATAGCCTTTGACTTTGTGCAAGAGCGCACCGGTGCGCCGATCATTACCAACCACGCTCGCAAGTGAGGAAACTCCATTGACAACCAACTCCACCACGGGCGCAACCACTCCGGTAACCAGCCGCAGCGCGCAACTCTTTGAGCGCGCCAAGAAGGTGATGCCCGGCGGTGTCAGCCGCAACACCGTGCTGTGGTCATCGGTTCCACCCTATGTGGCGTACGGCAAGGGGTGCCGCGTCACTGACATCGATGGTGTCACGCGCATCGACTTCGCTAATAACGTCGCCTCATTGATCCATGGACACGCATATGGACCCGTTGTTGAGGCCGCCTCCGCGCAACTTGCGCGCGGCAGCGCCTTCATGATGGCCACTGAGCAGGAAGTTCTGCATGCGGAGCACATCTGCTCGCGCAGCGCGGGCTTTGATCAGATTCGCTTCGTGAATTCCGGTACCGAGGCCGTGATGGCCGCGCTGAAGGCCGCGCGTGCATTCACGGGTCGCCCGAAGATTGCAAAGGTTGAGGGCGCGTACCACGGTGCCTACGACTATGTCGAAACAAGCCAAGGCTCGTCACCTGCCAATTGGGGAAGTGTTGATCACCCCAATCGCGTTGCATTGGTGCATGGGCAGCCGCAATCGGCGATGGACGATGTGGTGATCATTCCATTCAACGATGTCGATCGCGCGATCGCCCTGCTGAATGAGCACCGCAGCGATCTCGCGTGCGTGCTGCTCGACCTTCTGCCGCATCGCGTGGGCCTGAAGCCTGCGTCGCCGGAATTTGTCAGCGCGATGCGAGAGTGGACCGACAAGAACGGCGCGCTTCTTGTGCTTGATGAAGTCATCACCTTCCGCACCGAATACGGCGGCGCGCAGCAGCAATACGGGATTCATGGCGATATCACCGCCCTTGGCAAGATGATCGGCGGTGGATTCCCGGTCGGCGCGCTTGCTGGTCGCGCCGATGTGATGGAAGTGCTGAATCCAGGTGCTGCGAAACTCCTCTTCCCACTTTCGGGAACGTTCTCCGCAAATCCAGTCACGATGACTGCGGGCCGTATCGCCATGGAGCACTTCGATCAGCCCGCTGTGGCACGTCTGAACGCGCTGGGCGACCGCGCTCGCAACGGCATCGCGGAGGCAATTCAGCGCACCAACGCGTGCGCCAGTGTGACCGGCGGCGGCAGTATGTTCCGCTTACATATGAAGGCCACTGTGCCAGCGAATTATCGCGAGGCATACACCAACGCTGACGAGAACCGCCGACTCAAGATGATGCTTGAGCATCTCTTCCACGAGGGATTCCTGCTGGTTGGAACATGCACGGGCATGTTGTCCACGCCCATGACAGAGGCGGACGTCGACGCGCTGGTCGGCGCAATGGAAAGCGGATTGAAGAAGATCGGCTAACCGAACTTACGCTCGCTCAAAGAGCGTCGCCAGCCCCTGCCCAACACCCACGCAGAGTGAAGCGATGCCGCGTTTCGCATCGCGGCGTTGCATTTCGTGGAGAAGAGTTACCACAATGCGCGCACCGCTTGCGCCAAGCGGATGGCCGAGCGCGATCGCGCCGCCATTCACATTGACGCGCGCCATATCAAAGCCAAGCCCGCGCACGCACGCAACCGACTGCGCTGCGAACGCTTCGTTCAACTCGACAAGATCGATATCGCCCGCGGAAAGCCCCGCGTGTGCAAAGAGCTTCTGAATCGCTGGCACCGGCCCAATTCCCATGTGGGCTGGATCCACGCCCGCTGACGCGCATGCTCCTACGAAGGCGATCGGCTTCAGCCCAAGCGCAGCAGCGCGCGAAGCTTCCACCAAGACCAGTGCCGCAGCGCCATCGTTGATGCCCGATGAGTTGCCGGCGGTCACGGTCGCGTCGGGCGCCTTTGAGAACGCTGGCTTCAAGGCGGAAAGCTTTACAAGCGTGGTGTCCGGGCGCGGATGTTCGTCGGTGTCGAAGTTGATCGGCGGATTTTTCCCTTGCGCGATCTCTACCGGCACAATCTCGTCGCAGAATCGACCGGCGGCGTGTGCAGCGGCCCACTTCTGTTGACTCGAAAGCGCAAATTCATCCTGGTCCGCTCGCGAGACGTGGTGCGCGCGCGCCACATTCTCTGCTGTCTCACCAAGTGAGATCGGCGGATACATCGCCGCGAGGCGCGGGTTGACGAAGCGCCAACCGATTGTGGAGTCAAACATCTGCTGCTCGCGACCAAAGGCTTGCTCGGACTTACTCAGGACATACGGTGCGCGGCTCATCGACTCAACGCCGCCCGCGATCATGATGTCGCCAGCGCCTGACTCGATCATGCGCGCGGCGATGTTCACGGCCTCAAGGCCAGACGCACACAGGCGATTGACGGTGGCGCCAGGAACGGTCGCGGGCAGACCCGCCAAGAGCGCAGCCATGCGCGCGACATTGCGATTGTCCTCGCCCGCCTGGTTGGTGGCACCGAAGTAGACATCCTCAATGAGCGCCGGATCAATGCCGGCGCGCGCAACAGCTGCCCGAATGACATGCGCGGCGAGGTCGTCGGGGCGCACCGAGGCAAGTGCTCCGCCGTGACGGCCGATCGGGGTTCGGATGGCTGCAACGATGGCGACTTTGCGAGGCATCATGGCAATCTACCGTAGGTGTCCCAGACGCGGTGAATGTGCGGCTACGCGGACACGCGGCCACGCTGCTACACAGACATGCGGCGATGCGGCGACGCGGCGACGCAGTGATACGGCGATACGGCGATGCGGCGATGCGGCGATGCGGCAATGCGGCAATGGGGCAATGGGGCGATGCGGCAACGCGTTAACGCATTAACGCGCCATGTATAGATCCAACACCATCCAGTCTGCTGTATCACACCCCCACACCTGATGAAGCACCGCCCCACCCACGAATACGTCCTCGGTACGCACGACGCAGAACGCGATCGGCTTGCGAGCCAGCATGCACTGTGGCTCGATGAGATGCGCCACGCGTGGCGCGCGGCGGGGATCACGCGCGGGTCTCGGGTCCTTGACATTGGATGCGGCCCCGGACTCGTACTCGAATCACTCCTTGCAGAAGTCGGCGCCGAAGGCCGCGTTGCAGGGCTCGACATCGCGCCGGAATTTGTGCGTCAATCGCAACAGCGCGCCATCGCTCACAAGAGTCCCAACACGGACATTCGCGTGTTTGACCTGATGCATGCCCCGCTGCCGACCGATATGCACGGGCAGTTCGACGCCGTGTGGTGCCGCTGGGTTGCAATGTTTGTGCGCGACCCCGCCATGCTGGTGCGCGCCGTTCGCGACGCGCTCGCCCCCGGCGGTCGCGTTGCATTCCACGAATATGTGAATTACGAAACCTATGCGCTTCATCCGAACGGACCGCGCGTGGCGGAGTTTGTGCAGCTAGCGATGAAGAGCTTCGCCGCGGACGGTGGAAATGCGAATATTGCAGGCCGCCTTCCCACGCTTATCGCCGAAGCCGGCATGAACGTCACCTCCCTGCGCCCGATCGCGCGGGTGGCGCGCCCATCCGAGCCGCTCTGGCACTGGCCCGCCGGGTTCATCCGGACCTACGCACCGCGACTGGTCGCGCTGAAACTTGCCACGCCGCAGTGGACGGAAGAACTCTTCGCGGAGATTGACGCTGCAGGGCAGCAATCCGGCGCGTTTTTGATGGCGCCGACGGTGATGGAAATCATTGCGGAGCAGACGGTAGCGTCACCCGCCTCGTAAACCGTATGACTGCACGGTGCTTAGTCCGGCGCTTGACTCTGTAACGCCGAGAGCGCGGGATGCCAGAGATAGCCAAGGATCTCTTTGAACCCCTCCACCTGCGCTGCTTTCGGAGTCCTGCCTTTGAGCAATTCGCGTTCGATCATATGAATGAGTGACCGCTTCGCCTGAATCGGCATTTCAAGAATCTCTCGATTGGAGAATCCCAATCGCGCCGTTTCATAAATCATTTGCGATATGTCCTTGTCGGGCACCGGCGCGGGAATCCGCGCGAACGCATCCTCGGCCGCGCTACGCACCAACCAGTGACGATCGAGGCGAAGGTGTTCGAGCGTAGAACGATCAATCGTGCGACTCATGGCGATACTTAGCCTGACCATCCAGTCGCGTGACCGTGCACGTACCTGGAGCAATTCTGCCGGGCATAAATCACTGGATAGAAGTGCAAGGTGCTCGGCGGTGTCACTGACCCACGGGGCACACGATCGCTCCACGCGCGTTCGCTTCCAAAAATCAGCAATCGTTCGAGCGCCCTTCGCGTCTTCTGGTTGATCGTGTTCCGCGACCGCCGGGGGCGCTGCGTCCGCCGATTCCGTGAGCGATGCGAAACTCGCTTCGAACGGTCGGAGATAAATCGGATCCCTGATGCGCCGATACGAAAAAGGTGTACTGTCGCAACGATACGGAAGGCGGCCACACGACACACTACTGTTCCAGCACCGTATGGCCGCGCGCAACAACAGGTCAACCGGATCGACACGACCGGTTCGGCCGATCGTTCGGTAGGTGTCCATCGCGTGCAACAACTTCGCCTCTGGCGGCACATGCCTCATGATCCGTGCACTCACATCCTTTCGACCAAGCAGTACAAGTCCCGCAACAATTGGTGCACTCGGACTCAAGTGGCCCTCAGCAAGCAGCCCACTGATAAATCGATCCCGCTGCCTGTGAAGTTTGCTACGGCCGTAGTCACTCACCGCGATCGCAAGCGGAACCGTCTCTTGCCAACCGACCCCCGATCCTTCCGGATGGTTCAACCGATGAAGTGCCAGCTCCTGTGCGGGCGTTCCCATTTTGCGCTGATCCCATGGCTTGATAAGAACTTCAAGCACACTCGTGGCTGCATCGGCGCGCGAAGCGATATTCCACTGGATGTAATCCACCAGGTATTGCTTGGGATCGCCTTTGACAGTTGTCACCCGCTGCGCCACGCTCATCCACAAACCACCGCCTGTACTTTCGTGCTCGACAAGCGCTTCAAGTTGGTCGAGCTTCAAAGTACCAATGATCGATGGAGATGCAATGACAGCCAACTGCCACGCGGGATTGCCGCACACTTCCAATGGAAAGTGTGTCAGTAGCTCTACAAGTTTCTCAATCGGCGTCGATGGATCGGACGCCATGATGGCACGCTCCGGAAACTGCTCGGCGCGCGTATGGTCGTCTGGGTATGAATCTGGCCACGGGTTGTTCATGGTGACTTCCTCTTTCTGACTTTCAAATTGTTCACCGCATTGTCACGCGCCACCGCAGCGCGCAACGTCGCAACAAGACCGGCAACGAATCGCTTGCACTTCTTGAACGACGCACGACGTACCGCCTGTGTGCCTTGCACCTCCATGTACCGCGCACGGTTGATTTCAATCATGATGGAAAGGACGCGCCGGTCTTTACTGTTGTGCTTCAGGGGAACCATCGACCCGGAGTACGGCGCGTCAACCCGCACCGACCAGCCTTGCGAC